>CAZFPQ010000016.1:0-48956 GCA_964521065.1 uncultured Bacteroidia bacterium
GAATACAGCAACATACCCCGTACTCCCGTACCCCGCTTACCGTTTTTCTTCTGTCCGTCTGCTCAAGTAGGTGGGCCGAAGAACCCGAGTAATGCGATTGGTTTAAATGATTGATCATCAGTATAGAACCGTCTTGCATCTAACTTCTCGCTTCCTAATTGATTTGTGATCACACAGGGCCTCGCTTAAATCTTGCGATAAGCCATCCGATAGCTCTTCGGAGACATGCCCCGGTAGCGGTTAAATTGCCGATGAAAAAATGACAGGTTGTTGAAGCCTACACAGAAACCAATCTCAGAAACAGAATAGTCTGTCTCGATCAGCATTTTGCTGGCCAGGGTGATTTTATACTCATTTACATAATGGGAAAAGGTCTTGCCAAAGGTCTTTTTGAAATAGCGGCAAAAGGCTTCTTTGCTGATCGCTAGCTGGCCAGAAACGTCATTGAGTGAGCAGGTTTGATGAACGGTTTCTTTGATGTAATTGTGGATCAGGTTTACCCGATGACTATCCTTAGGCGACAAGAACTTTCCGAAACCTGGTCCAGCTAAGAGGGTGAAATTTGAGTTGAGGGCCAAGGTATGGAGGATGCTGAGGAAGGAAAGTAGTCTTTCAAAGGGGGATTGGTCCTTGAGTGCCAAAAATGACCCTTCCAAGTTCAAGGCCGTTTCTTTGTCAAAGGAAATTCCCTTTGGGGCATAGGCCAGCATGTTTTTGATGGCAGCAAACTCCGGTTTCGTAAGCCAATCTCTCAACAAGGAATCATCCCATTGGATGATGACACAATGTACCCCATCGCTTTTTGAATCGATGGTTTTCCAAGAGTGTGGGAGGTCACGGCCTACCAATACCAAGTCCCCTGGTTCAAAAGCCTGCATAGAGTCTCCTACATATCTGATTCCGGTACTTTTGACCATGTAAGTGAGCTCATACTGGGGGTGAAAGTGCCACGCCGCTGGGAATTCAGACCCCTCAAAGACTTTTACCTTGAATGAGCAATCAGGGGAATTGGTGACTTCTCTAAGTTGAGGTTTCATCTTTTAAGTATCTTCTTAGAGGGAAGAGTGAGTTTTTCCAGCGAATCTAAGTTCAGATGCTGGTTTTACATAAGCTTTGGAAGCCGATCCGACCACTAACTAGCCAAACTGTAGCACAATTGATTTTTAGATCAATCACAATAATAAGACCTGATGCCCCCTCAAGTATTATGGTTTCTTGATGCCTGTTTTGACTTGTTGAAATCAAATGAATAGAGAAAAAATCAATATAGTGTACAGTTTGTGCATGTAACTGCAAGATTGTCTGAAGGGATAAAGACTTATTTGTAAAGTGTCATGAGGAGCCCACACGGAATTAAATTTTTAGGCCTCCTACAGCTGGAACAAATATGATGAAGGACCTAGCGATACGAGATGTGAAGCTGTACAAAGCATCCTCCGAATTAGATAAACCTATTTCGGACGCCACCCATACCCTGACTGAAATCTCCTTTTTGGTCATGAGAATCCGGCTAGAGAATGGCATTATAGGAGAATCCTATCTGCTGTCTTTTCAATATTCACCCCAAGCCATAGTGGGAGCCTTAAAGGATGTAATTCCCGCAGTAAAAGGACAATTGGTAAATGAGACCGGGAGAGTCTATCAAAAGCTAGAAACGCTATTCGAATACTTTGGTAACCAAGGCTTATTGCGGTGGGCACAGGCGGCTGTGAACGTAGCCATGTGGGATGCGTGGGGCAAAGCATTGAATCAACCGGTCCATCGGTTGCTAGGGATAACCCGAGAAAAGGTAAATATCTACGGGAGCGGAGGCTGGATTTCTTATTCGATGGATGAGTTGATAAAGGAGGTTTGCGGCTATGCTGAGCGAGGCTTTAAGGCGGTTAAAATCAAAGTTGGCTCTCCAAAGTTAAGTACCGACTTAGAGCGGCTTCGAAATGTTCGGGATGCGGTAGGTGACTCAGTCGACATCATGATGGATGCCAATCAGGGCCTAGACCTCCCTTCTGCCATGAAATTGGCTCATTCAGCCAAAGACTTAAATATTCAATGGTTTGAGGAGCCCGTTCATCACCAAGATTTTCAAGCCTATCAAATCCTGAAAAACCAAACAGGGATTTCCTTAGCCATGGGCGAGAGAGAGTTTGACACCTTGCCCCTTCGAGAGTTAGCCACCCGAAACGCCTTGGATATCTGGCAACCAGACTTACTGAGGATAGGAGGAGTAGAAGCTTGGCGCGACAGTGCAGCCGTGGCCGCGAGTTTCCACCTCCCGGTCTTACCACATTACTACAAAGACTATGACGTTCCTTTGCTCTGCACCATTTCGAATGGGGTAGGGGCCGAGTCCTTTGATTGGGTAGATCCCTTGATTGACAATCCCATGGTGGTCAATGATGGCTTCGCCCAGCCTCACGAATTGCCCGGTTGGGGCTTCAACTTCCTTGATGACCGACTAACGGAGATCAAATAACATGGCAGCATCAGCTTTTTCATTAGCAGGTAAATGGGCCTTGATTACAGGCGGAGGAACTGGCATTGGATTGGGAATCGCTAAGGCGATGCTGGCTGCAGGGGCCAAGGTGGTGATTACGGGTAGAAGAGAAGGCGTGCTACAGGAGGCATTAGATGAATTGGGTGAAAACGCCACGTATAGAGTAAATGATGTTACAGATAAAGCCGCCATTCCTGTCTTAGTCGCTGAGATCGAGCAGAACCTGGGCCCTATTGATATCCTGGTAAATAACGCCGGAATCCACCACAAGGCTTTTGCCCAAGATACCAGCGACGAAGACTTTGAGAGGATACTCCAAACCAACGTCATGAGTGTGTTTGCCCTCACGCGGGAGTGTGCACGCTACATGTTGACGCGGAAAAGAGGTTCGGTACTGATGATTGGTTCCATGGCCGGGCTTTTTGGGATAGATCAGGTGGTGGCATATGGAACTTCGAAGACCGCCTTGACTGGGCTGGTAAATGCCCTAGTCACTGAATATTCCCAGCACAATGTACGGGTAAATGCCATCGCCCCGGGTTGGATCGAGTCCAATATGTTTTTGAATGCCATTAATCAGGATGAAAGGCGCAAAGGACAGATTGTCAGTCGAATAGCGATGGATGGCTTTGGGCAAACGAGTGACATTGGCAACGCTGCTGTGTTTTTGAGTTCAGAAGCTGCAAGGTATATAACTGGAGTAGTCTTGCCAGTAGATGGAGGAGCCACCGTAAACTTTTGATGCAATGACGAGGCCTACTTACATTGATGAATATTCAATTAGCCAAGCCTTTAACGGCCAGAGCAGACTGGTCTATGGAACCTCTGGTTTAGGAGGAGTATGGGGCGCCGTTCAGGAAGAAGAGTCTATCCAGGCAATTCTCTATGCCTTGGAAAAGGGTGTATCGGTATTTGATACGGCCCCGTCTTATGCCAATGCTGAGTTGTACTTGGGAAAGGCACTGAGGCAATGGCAGGGACCTAAGCCTTTTATCAGCACCAAGGTTGGGAGGCTCAGGAGCGAAGACGCCTATGAGATAAGACTGGACTATTCTCATGAGGGGATGACTCAAAGTATAGAGAATAGCTTGGAAACCTTAGGGCTAGATCAGGTGGATCTGCTGTTTCTCCACGAGCCACACCTGGTTCCTATCCAGGAAATAGAAACCATTCTAGATATCCTAAAAGGCTTTAAAAAGGCAGGATACACGAAAAGGCTTGGGGTTGGAGGTAACCCAAACGGGGATTTCTTGCCCTACATCACCAAAGAAAACTTTGATGTGGTATCTGGATTTCTGCGTATGGATGCCTGCAATCTGTCGGTATTTAGGGGAGAAATACAGCAATATGAAGCCAAGGGCATCGCCTACTATGCTGCTTCAGCCCTTCACTTTGCCTTGCTTGGCAATCGCTATGATTCTTATCAAACAAATGGGCCAGATGGGAAGTGGATTACCCAATCAGACTTGGACAATGCAAAGAAAGTGAAAGACCTAGCAGAGGAGTTAGAGATGCCTTTACCTACGCTTGCCCAACGCTACTTGTTTTCCATCGCGGAAGCGGATCGTGTGGTCATGGGGGCTAGAAATCTCAAGCAGATCCAGTCGACCTTGGAAGACTGGAAACTTGGAAAATTGCCCGAATCGATTTTCGATCAAATCACAGAAATCATTGTAGGATGAAAGCAATTAGGTTAAAGGAACCAGGCCAGTGGGAAGTTTTAGAAGGACCTAAACCAGGTTCGGAACTTGGAGCGGGTGATGCATTACTTAAAGTGCTAAAAATTGGGATCTGTGGAACGGATTTACATGCCTTCAAAGGAAGTCAGCCTTTTTTTACCTATCCCCGCATCTTGGGTCACGAATTGGCGGTAGAGGTGCTGGCAGTTGGAAAGGAAGTGAAAAATGTAAAAGTAGGAGATACCTGCTCGGTGGTGCCCTATTTCAATGACATCGTCGGACAGGCTGTGCGTAGGGGAAAGCCCAATTGCGGGGAGCACCTTAAGGTGTTGGGGGTTCATGTTGATGGGGGTATGCAGGAATATTTCACTTATCCAGCACAGTTCCTCCATCCCAGTCAGCAGCTATCCGATGATCAACTGGCCCTGATCGAGCCTCTTGCTATTGGCTGCCATGCCGTTGACCGGGCACGAATAGAAAAAGACGACATTGTCTTGGTCATCGGGACTGGCCCTATAGGGCTCGGTGCCATTCAGTTTGCTCAACTAGCCGAGGCAAGGGTGCTCGCGATGGACATTGATCCGGGTAGACTAGACCGGTGCAAAGAAATTACCGGGGTCCAGGAGCTATTGCTGGCTACAGGGAAAGTTAGCGATCGTTTAACGGAGCTCCTAGATGGAGATTTGCCCACGGTCATTCTGGATGCCACAGGTAATGCTAAGTCCATGATGAAGACCTTTGACTATGTGGCATCTGGGGGAACCATTGTGTTTATCGGACTCTTCATGGGAGATGTGGTATTTCATGATCCCAGCTTTCACAAAAAGGAACTGACTCTAAAGGCAAGTCGGGCGGCTTTAAGTCAGGACTTTTCCAAGATTATTCATCTGGTAGAGCAGGGGAAAATTGACCCTTCAAATTATATCACTCACCGCCTAAGTTTAGAACAGGTGCCTACCCAGTTTGAGCGACTTTACGACCAAGGTTCTGGTCTAATCAAAGCCGTCATAGACCTTCCCTAGACTTGCTCGAAACAGAAAAACTTCGAGAGATAAAAAAGGATTCATGCAAGCAAAAAAGGAAAACTATTCGCAGTTTTTGGTGCCGTTGATCATCGTCATGGCCCTCATGTTCTTTTGGAACTTGAGCAGGAACATCAACGATGTTCTTATCCCTCACTTGAAGAGGGCTTGTCAGCTCACTGATTTTCAATCTTCTTTGGTACAGTCCGCCTTCTTCGGCGCCTACTTTTTGGTGGCTTTGCCTGCTGGTTGGTACATCCAGAAAAAGGGCTATCGCCAAGGAATGATTACTGGCCTGTTGATTGCAGCTGTAGGAGCCTTCTTATTTTATCCGGCAGCAGAGACGCGTGTTTATCCCTTTTTTCTGCTGGCCTTATTTGTGATGGCTTCGGGATTTGCCATGCTCGAGGTCACAGCTTCCCCCTATATTACCAAACTCGGTAAGCCAGAGGGGGCCTCTAGTCGATTGAGTATGGCTTCTGCGATAGGTTCTTTGGGGGCAACCATTGCCCCGGCCTTGGCCTCTGTGCTGTTGCTGCATGAAGAAGATGTCTCTCAACGCACGATCGACTCGTTTAGCCCTAGTCAACTGGAAGGGTTTTTATCTGCTGAGGCTGATCTGGTAAAGCCCCCTTACCTGGTGTTGGGGGGGATATTGATTCTCATCGCATTGGTCGTTGTGTTTACGAAACTGCCCACGATTAAAGAGGAGCAAGGGGGAGACAAGAAACCTCTGCGCGACATCTTGAAATTCCGACATACCCTTTATGGTGTAGGGGCCGAATTCTTCTACGTGGGTGCTGAGATTGGCATTGTGAGCTTCATCATTAGATATGCCAAGTGGTTTGAGATACCTGAACTAACGGAGCAGAAGTCAGCACAATTTATCACCGTATTCATGGCCTTGGTGCTAATTGGTAGGATACTAGGGGTATATATCTTGAGGAAGTTCAAACCCCAGCGGGTGCTAGCTATTTGCAGCATAAGTGCCTTTGTGATGGTGTTGATAGCGATCTTAGCGAATGGTTACTTTTCCCTGGCTTGTTTGTCCTCGGTTGGGTTCTTCACCTCTATCATTTATCCCATCATTTTTAGCTTGAGTATGCAGGACCTAAAGGAGTACACCAAAACCGGCTCCTCGGTGTTTCTGTTGGGCATTGTGGGCGGAGCGGTGGTCCCACCCCTAATGGGATACATCTCTGATGTCGCAGGCATAAAATATGCGTTCATCATTCCCCTCATTTGCTACGTTTATCTGCTGTTTTTTGCGCTAAAAGGCCATGTGGTAAACATCAAGAACACATGAGTACCCCCAATTTATACCGGCGATTCACATGGTTCTTTCGGACGGAAGGAAATCCCATTCAGGCTGTTTTGGATGCCCAGGATAGGAATGAGGTACCTGATGAGAGACATGATTCCCCCGTGCTTGCTTTTAAGCTATACCAGAAATCCCTAGGCTATTTCCTCTTGGTAGACACGGAGCCAAACCTAGATTATCCCGCTTTACTTCAGGTTTTTGCTAAGGATTTGGCATTCAAACGGCCCTTTGATTCATTGATGACACATGGCGTTAACTCATCAAAGGCCAGACCCTTAGAGCGCATTTACAAGTTAGATCAAAAGGTCCCATACGCAGCCACCAAAGGGCAACTTAATACTTCGATAAGCAGCTATCGGCGGTTTGTTTGGACCCTGTTACTGGAAGACGACCCAGTACTGATCGCAGAATACAAACGCATCCATGGAATCGGAATGGCTTGGCCAGAAATAACGTCCAATATGAAAACAGTGGGAGTAAAGGACATGGAAATATATCTCCATGAAAGCCAGGCCATATTGATTATGGATACTCATCCTGATTTTTCTTTAGAAGACATAGGACCTAAATGGCAGCAACTCCCCCGAGAGCAAGAGTGGCAGGAATATGTGGGGAGGTTCCAGCGTACTGATCCGAATAACTCTATCCAGGAAAAATGGAAGGAAATGGTGGAAGTGCCCTTAACCCCACAACGGAATCGGACCTAATTCTTGAGGTGGGACATCTTGGCAACAGCCCAAGATGCAAGTATGATTTAACCAAATAAACCAGCATGATAAAGAAAGTTTTGGCTAGCCTCATGGTAATGGGCATAGTCGGGTGTACCCCAGAAGAAAATCCCAAACTACCCCAATCTGGTAGATATGAAGAAACCTGGGAAAGTCTCAAGGAGTATGAACTCCCTCAATGGATGAAGGATGCTAAGTTTGGTATTTTCATCCATTGGGGTCCCAACTCCGTGGCTGAATTGTACACCGACTGGTATCCCCGCTGGATGTACCTGGATTCGGGAATGGTGGACCACAGAACCGGGAAAAAGGTCGATGAGCAACCGCATCCTGCCTCCATTTATCACCGGGAAAAATTTGGTGATCCCTCGGAGGTCGGATTCAAGGATCTGATCCCGCTTTGGACCATGGAAAACTTTGATCCCCAGGTCTGGGTGGAATTGTTCAAAAAGTCGGGGGCTCAATATGTAGTCCCGGTAGCAGAACACCATGATGGGTTCGCGCTTTACGAGTCCTCTATTACCCCGTATAACGCCGTGAAAATGGGACCTAAACGCGACGTGCTAAAGGACTTAACCGATGAAATCAAGAAACAAGGCCTCATTTGTGGAGTGAGTTCTCATCTTGCCTTCAATTGGAACTTTTACCCACAAAAGCCTCATTTTGATACGGGAGATCCCAGTTTTGCTGCCCTATATGCTCCACCACATGAGCCTTACACTCCAGCTAGCAAAGAGTGGTTGGCGGAGACTTGGTGGCCAAGAACCAGAGAGATTATTGACAAATATGAGCCAGACATCCTGTGGTTTGACTTTTACCTAGACCGCCCTGAATTTGCTCCCTATCATAAGAAGTTGGCGGCCTACTATTATAACGCTGGCTTGGCCCGAGAAAAAAACGTAGTCCTCCAGACCAAAAACCTTCATTACGAATCTTTTCCAGAAGGAACCCACATGCTTGACCTGGAAAGAAGTAAGCTGGATACCTTGCGTAAGAAAAACTGGCAGACCGATACCTCCATTGGGAAAAATTCTTGGTACTACGCCCAAAACTGGATTTCTAAGGAGGCCAAAGACTTGATCGCAGATCTGGTAGACATCGTCAGTAAAAATGGGTGTCTACTGCTCAATATCGGCCCGCGAAAGGATGGGATTATTCCTTATGATCAGGAAAGAATCCTACTTGATATCGGCCGCTGGCTAGAGATCAATGGAGAGGCCATCTATGGCTGTTCATACTGGGATGTCTATGGGGAAGGACCCACTAAAACGGCTACTGGTCACCTCTCTGAAGACAAAAACCAGGGCTTTACCCAACAAGATATTCGGTTTACCACGCAGGGAGAAGTGCTTTATGTATCGGTCTTGATGCGACCTTCCAAGGATATTCATATTCGTTCCTTGTCTAGTGCCATGCTAGATATTCAGTCAATTGAATTGCTGGGGTTTGACGGCGAAATTGAGTTTGAACAGTCGCATGAAGGGACAGTCATTACCCTACCCAAAGGAGTCGATTTACCATATGCCTGGGTGTTTAAAGTTAACAGGTAATTTCCCTAGTAAGCCACCAGAACCAACGTTTTATGCGCTTTGATGCAGAACTTTGTTTATCCAGGGGGTACACCTCTCTTTGCTTGGTCTTGATTTTGGTAAAGCCCCCATACCTTTCCTGATACAGCTATGGCCCAAGCCTATGCTGAGATAGTATTTCCGCATACGTGGCCTATTTTTTTGCCGGAATAAACCGGATAGATCAAAATGTTGGCAAAATGCTAAGAGCACTGGAAGCATCTGGCAAGTCATGATAAGCCAGGCCGCAACCTATCGATTCGAGGTGCGAAGGTGGCCAAGAGAAGCCGATGCTCCCATCCGCGGAACCCCCAACTCTGAGAGAAGCGAGTAGATGCTTGGGGCCACGGTGGGGGAGTTACCCATCTAATTTACGGTGCGGAGATGACAGCCCTGCCCGTACATTCTGTAAGTCTTGAGGTCAATGGACAGGTAAAAAAGGTAGAGCTTACCCCGAACGATAAGCAAGTGGTCTTTGATTTTGAGCTAAAAGAGGGCCATGCTACTGTTCAAGGGCTTTTGTTGGATGCCAAAGGCAAAACCCTAGCGGGTGCCTACTACGTGTATGCAGGCCTTCGCTAGGATTCAGTCAAGTGAAGAAAAGGCTGGCAACTGTGCTGGACTAGCAAGCGCATTATTTCTTGATGAATTTTTGTCGCTGATTAGGATGTTCCGATGAGGTAATGAAGTAGATACCTGGAGCTAGTTGGGAGGTGTCTACCCTTCTTCCCTTTCCCCTGCCGACCACGGAACCCTGCACAGTAGAAATTTCCCAATGGCCTTCTCCGTAGCCTTCAATATCCAGGTGCTGGCTAGAGGGATTGGGATAGATTTTGATGGGCTCAACTTGGGAGGGCGAGATATGAGTCGTCCCCGTTGGGATCATCCTCCAAGAACTGATATCCGATCTTGGCAGAGTTTGCAAACCATTGTTTAATTCTTGGGCAAGTTCCAACTCTGCATTAGCTCCAACCTTTACCACCCTTGATTTGCGCTCGTTTCCACCTGGCATGATTTCGTAGACTTGGCCCGTGGCAGTCTGATGAGGCCTAAAGTACCACCTAGGTAAATCTATTTCCCCCTGATAGGGATAAAGTTGCTCCACGAAAATCTGCTCATTTACTCCGTTTTGCATATCCCCTAAGGTATACCCTCTCCACACTTCCATGTATCTCCCAGTCTTGAGGTTTTTGATATGGTAGTAGTAGGGATATTCAAAGCTAAATGCCCATAAGTCGCTGCTGTCAGTGGATGTTGTGGCTGAAAAGCTTAATTGATCTTGGTTTGCTAAGGTGCCGAGGTATTCTCCACTTTGCACATTTTGAATTCGATAGGACTGTAGGGGGTCAAATATGGATTGGGGCATCTCTGTGAGGATGCTTACTCTGGTATTGCTTGTTGGGTAAATGATATCTACAGAGCTATCATTTTGCAGGGCCTTATAGGAAAGGATTCCATCTTTGGCTGCCAAACCAGGATTGTTTCTGAAAATGATGTCTGTAGTCGGCAGTTCATAGGCTTGGAAACGTTGCTCATCATCCCGGTCAAAAGCAAATTCAAAGGTGACATCGTTGACATTACGTGCGGCTGCTTGGGTAAAATCGTTGTTTTCAAATCGGAGATTGTAGGGAGCATCGGAGGATATTATCCAAGCGTAGGTTCCGATCCATGTATTGTTGGTGATGACGATGTCATGATTTTGTTGCAGTTCCCGGTCGATGTAAATGCCCCTGGCGGGATTTATGTGCTCGAACCTGTTTCCATCAATTAAGAAGCTATGCCCAAATTCTTCAATGTGAATCATGTCTACATCTTGACGATACCCAATAAAATGGGAGTTGGTTACGTGAACGTGGGAAGTTTTGGAGCCAATTCCTAAGCCTGTTCCATCAAGCCGACAGCTATCAATTAAGGTTTCATTTTGATCCCATACTACGGGATATTCATCGTTTCCTGCATCAAGAGATATTCCACGAACATTGAAATTGACTGCATCAAAATCCGGCTTGAAAAAGCACTTTTTCATTACTACCTGAGGCGTCTCAGCAATACGTCCACGTCGGTTGGTGTAATAGCCTCCCTGCCTAAATTCCAAAAAGGACACCTGTCGAAAGGTGACACCCGCTCCATTGCCCCCAAAGGCTTGGACCCGCCCTCCTCGGAAGGTCACATTGTGAAAGGATAGGTCTAGGTAAAAGGTGGCGACGTTTGACTCTGGGCTGGGATAGCTGAGGTGAGCCAAACGGGTAAATACGTAGGGGGTGCTGGTATGGGCGGCCAATTCCAAGTGGGTGAGGCTGATGTTATCGGCCCGAAGGTGGAGTTGTTTTAGGTTTTTAAAGACTGTACGAACTGAATAAGCTCCCACGTGATTTGGATCAGCAGTGCTAGGGGCGATGCCACTTATGTATACCCCTTTGTTGATAAATAGGGTTTGACCGCTGAAATCATATTCTGATCTGGAAAAAAGAATGGTATCTCCAACATTGGCTTGGGTGATGGCGCTATTAATGTTGCTGACTAATGTGTTGCCCGTAGCGGGACCATAGATGGCATCGAAGTCAACGGTGCCGTTGATCCGTTGCCCTTTGGCCATGGCATGGGAGTAAAAAAGGGAGGTTAATATGGCGAATAGGGCGATAAGCTTATTCATGAGAGTCGGTATTGCTTGGTTTAGGCCTGGTCAGCAAAGATTGAGGAGAGGCGTTTTATGCCTTGATTTGGCTAGTTGAATTAATTTGGGTTGGGAATAAGCTCTGTGGGAATATTGAGTTTCTTGTCATCTGCTCCCCCTGCAAAATTGCTGATACTGAAGCTGTTAGGAAGGGACCAGTCACACTCTACCCGTCCATCGCCTAGTACAATGTTGCCTAACTTATTTCGAAACCAATCTGCTAACTCTAGGTATTCTGGGTGATTCGCTAAATTGTTCTTTTCTAGAGGATCTACCCGCAGGTCGTACAAAGCCATGTCGGCTTTAGGCCTATCACAAGTTAGTGCCCAGGTGATGTCTTCATTTTGGTGGGGGGTTCTGACATCGTCCCACATGTCGCGCGTGCGCATCGAGAAAGCAAAGTCCAAATTCCTCAGGTAAGCTCTGTGGCCATTGACTACATTGATTTCACCCAGGGCATAATCGCGTTGTGGAGCCTCCTTTGTCACTACAGATTGTAAGTCATATCCGTCTAAGTAACCATAACTGGGATGACTGATGTCGACTCCTGCTGCTTTGAGGATAGAAGGAACAAAATCCACGTATTCTATAATGTCTTCCCTTACCTCACCCGCCGGGAATACTTCCTTGTCTGAGGAAACCACGATCACAGCATCATGTAAGGATTGCTTCCAGGGACCGAATTTAGCCATTACCCCCTGCTCACCGAGGTGCCAACCATGATCTCCGACGGTATAGATGATCAGGTATTCCTGCTTTCTTTCTTCGCAGTATTGTTTGAAGGATGCTACCGCTTCCCCAATCAAAGCATCCCCATAGGCACAAAAAGCAAAGTAGTCACGGATCGCTTGTAGCTTCTCTTCTTGCGTTAATTGATCGGCCTTGCATTCATTGTAATGAATAACCAATTGTGGAGGAAAATTCGACAGCTCGTCTGTGCTAAACTCCGGTATCTTATAGGGCTTGTCTTTAAATAAGTCTCGGTATTCTTTGGGGGGAATCACGGGTGTGTGTGGCCAGGTAAAACCCAGATTCAAAAATAAAGGTTTGTCCTTGTGGGCACCTTGGACTTCGCGGCCTGAAATGGTTTGGTAAGTCTTTCCTGCATGCTTAAGGTAGCTTTGGAACTCTTTCAAGATCAATCCGTCAATGGTTTCGCCAGCAGGGTGAGGATTCTCCCCTCCGATGATGAGGGTGTTATGAGGTCGGGTATAAACCCTTAAGATGTCAAAATCCGATTCAACTTTAGCCCTCATATGTTGATCTGCCTCAGGGATAGGGTTTTCCAGGTCATTGGTTATGTAGTCAAGCTGCGTACCATCGGGGTAGATGGTGCTCTCGGTCTTGTATACCAGTTTAAATATGCCATCTGGGAAGATGGTTTTAGCTCCACTGGTGAAAATGTCCCCATAACCTTGGTTTTGTAAGTCTTTTTTAAAGTGTACCACCAAATCGAACATGTCATTTGGCCTATTTTCTCTTTGATCTAGATGCTTGGATACAGACCAATGGGTCTTACCAAAGGCAGCTGTACCATACCCTACTTCCCTTAGGATTTGCGAGACCAACGGCTTGGAAACCTCCGCTTCTTGATGTGAGAAGAATTTGTAATGTCCTGATCTAAATGGATATCTCCCCATGTGCATGGATGCTCTGGATATGGCACACATAGGGGAGTTGTTGTAAGCATTGACAAACAAGGTGCCCTCTGCCGCCAATTTGTCGATGTTGGGGGACATGACATAGCCTAGGGAACTTTCACTTCTGCCTGTAGTCGCTCGGTTATAGCATTGCAGCGCATCGGCCCGCTGATCATCTGTAATAATCCAGAGTATGTTAGGGGCTGCTTCTTGCGCGATGAGGGAGGGGCTGATGAGATGGGCCAATAAAATGGCAAATAGGGCGCTGGCGGCTATTCGTTTCATTGGGTAAGGCTTGGTAACTAGGTAGGTGGTAGTTTAGAGAAGAGTTGGGGAAAGCGCCTTGCTATATTAAAGCCCACAGTCTTTCTGACGCTAGGTGAAAAGCGAGCTTAAAATTTAGGTGGAGCTTAGCTTATCCAATCCATTCAAAGTTAGCCGCTTAGGTTCTTTCTGCATGGAAATAGACCTAGCCTTTGACTCTACATCCTGATGCAATTGATAGAAATCGGATAGACAAATGGAGAAACCTTGCGGGCTAAACAAAAGAGAACCAGCCATTTTGCTTATTTTCCTGTATTAGGAACAGGGAAGAAATAACATGTAAATTTTGCGCCGATATTTCATGCCAGATCAAGGAAGAAAAATCGAGTTTGGCGGGCCAATCGAGCTTTTTTCTGACGCTGAGATGGTATGGAAGATCAAGTAAGAGTGCATAGTGGTTTTTTAACTGTTCCTTACCATCGCCCACCAATTGATATCAAATGATTCGACTACTTCTCATTTCGTTCCTTCTGATCTATCAGCTCTCCCCCTCTCTGGCCAAGGGTATGGAAAGCAGGATGGCACTGGCAAAAAAGAAGCAACGGCACTTACGTATAGGGGATACCTTGGGCGCCATCAATGTCATCATAGAGATGGCAGGAAGATCTTCTGCCGAGGGCAATTATTCCGACTCTTATGACGGATATTGGGAAGCTTTAATCTTGTCCAACAAGATTTCAGATAGTAGTTTGGTTCCCCGTATTTACATGAAGCTAGCGGTGCTTTACAGCATCTATGGCCGTATGCAGGACGCTGAATCCTATTTTTACGCATCGTTGCATTTGCAAAAAAATAGGCCCGAACTTGGCAAAGATCAGCAAAACGAACTCTGTAGTACCTATTTCCTCTTGGCAAGTCATTACCGGGAGCACCACAACTATGGGATGGCTCAGCAGTACTTGGATAGTTGTTGGAGGATTCGGCGGGAGTACTTTCCTGGAGTAAAAGCGCCATATATGGAAACTGCCCAAGGGTTTTTAAAATATTTCCAAGGTGAATACCAAAAAGCCTTGGAGCTACTCCTACCCATGGAGTCCTATTTTGCTGAGAAGAGTCCTTCTTATGTAGGGATAATAGCTATGTTCTTGGGGGATGTCTACTATGCTCAAGGGGATTTAGAGCAAAGCGAACCCTACTACCTAAAGTCCATTCAAGTTGCGTCAACACATGGGGGACATCCCAACTACCTTCCCAATATTCATGAGAAACTTGGGAAGCTATACTATGCGAAAGGCGAGATGAAGCTAGCTTATCAACATCTTCAGCAGTCCAAACATCTTTCAGAAGAACTGTTTAGTGCCAAGAGCAAAATCAACAGCAGCATATTCGAAATTAAGGACGCCTACCGAATCGAGAAAGAAAGTCAGCAGCAAATGTTGAAAGCGGCCCGATTACATGAGCTAGAGCAAAGTCAAAAAATCCTGTTTTTGAGAAATGGAATTCTTTCCATTTCAATCGCTTCTTTGTTGTTGATCGCTAGCATTCTAATTTGGCAGCAGCATAAGCGCCAAAAATCAGAACGACTGTCCTTCTTGAACAAGCAGCAGCTCAGTGAAGAAAAAAATGCTGAGATTTTAGAGATCAAAAATAAGGAGCTCATTGCATCGGCTCTGCAACTTATTCAGAAAGATGAATTGATTCTAGAGATCAAAGAGCGGCTGTCCTCGACTAGAAATATCAGCAATCACGAGATTTCTCAAATTCTGTCTCGAATCAAACTTGGCAAAAGCCAAGATTGGACGGAGTTCAATGCCCGCTTTATCTCGATCAACAAATCTTTTTACCAAACCCTGACCAATCGTTATCCCCAACTTACCCAACGCGATCACAGGCTTTGTGCCCTCATCAAGCTAAACTTCTCCAGCAAGGAAATCTCACAACTATTGGGGATATCCGACAAAAGTGTGAACACATCTCGCTACCGACTGAGGAAAAAAATGGCTTTAGCTAAAGATGAAGACTTATCTGAGGTGATTTCAAGAATCTAGTCTTCATTGGCCCTGACTATAACCTTGGTCGGATCAATTTTCTTTGTCGAGAGCTATTATGCAGCATTTCAAGGGAAGTTTAATCCTCAAGTATGCATACTAAATCATTCGTGATAAGGAGTGCTCCTCCCAACTCATATATTCAGCTCATAACCTCGGTTTTAAGCTAGGCGATTTGTACTGGTCCTAAAGCTGGGGATAGAAGGAGGAAATACAGCGTTTAATTTTTGATAGATGAAGATTTTTTCTGCTTACTTAGGATGGTTTTCGTTGATGCTTACCATTTTGCACGCCCAGTATCAAGAGCCGGTCCTTTGGCAAAGCCAGCAAGTTTTTGGGGTAAACAAACTGCCCTCGCGGGCGACCTCATATTCATTCCCCAGCACTGAAACTGCACTTATGGGAGACCGGGATTCGGCTCGAATCATGATGCTTAATGGAGACTGGTATTTTCATTTTTCAGAAAAAGAGGAGGATAAGCCTCAGCGTTTTTTTGATTCCCAGTTTGACTATGCGGATTGGGATAAGATCGAAGTCCCTTCTTGTTGGGAGATGAAAGGATACGGAACCCCTATATACACCAATTCTACCTATCCCTTTTCGCCCAATCCCCCTTACATCGACCGAGATAACCCTGTAGGATCCTACATCAAGGAGTTTGACCTCCCTGAAGCTTGGGAAGAACAGCAAGTCATCCTGCATTTTGGGGGCGTATCTTCAGCCTTTTATTGCTGGGTCAATGGTAAACTGGTGGGTTATAGCCAAGGCAGCCGGCTGCCCGCAGAATTTGACGTGAGTCCCTACCTACGTTCGGGAAAAAATATCGTGGCGGTAGAGGTTTATCGTTGGAGTGATGGGAGCTATTTGGAGGACCAGGACCACTGGCGAATGAGCGGATTGCACCGGGAGGTGATGCTAATGGCTCAACCGAACGTGGCAATCCAGGATTTCTTTGTTCGGACCAAGTTAGATGAAACCTATACTCAAGCACTCCTACAAATAAGGCCTGAAATCAAGCTTGCTCAAGACTTGAATCCCAAAGATTATGAATTGACTGCGCAGCTCTTTGATGCCAATGGCCAGCCTGTAATGGACCAAGTTCTGCGTATTGATGTAGCTCGCATCGCCAATGAGTCCTATCCCCAGCGAGATAATGTATATTTTGCTCTCTTGGAAAGTGAATTGAAGGATGTGATTACTTGGAATGCCGAGCATCCCTATCTGTATACCCTGGTGCTAAACCTCGTCGATAAGAAAGGGAAACTACTGGAAGCCAGAAGTACCAAAGTCGGATTCAGAGATGTTCGTTTTTCTGAGCAGCAGCAACTTCTCATAAATGGAGTGCCCGTGAAGATCATTGGGGTCAATCGGCACGACCATAGCCACACCGGAGGAAAGACCATGACCCGAGAGGAAATGGAGAAGGACATCTTTCTTTTGAAACAGCATAACTTCAACTCTATCCGTACTTCCCATTATCCCAATGACCCCTATGTTTATGACCTGTGTGATAAGTATGGAATTTATGTCATGGACGAAGCCAACATCGAGTCCCACGGGGTGAGGGGTTTGCTGGCCAATGATCCTACTTGGAATGCCAGTATGATGGACCGCGTGATCAGGATGGTGGAGCGTGACAAGAATCATCCTTCGATTATCTCTTGGTCCTTTGGCAACGAATCTGGTTGTGGCCCCAACTTTGCCGCCATGGCTGGATACGTCAAAGATTTTGATCCTACCCGTTTTATTCATTACGAGGGTGCCCAAGGTGACCCCAATCATCCTGAGTACTTGAAGGTAGGCACAGATGAATACAAGCAGCGCATCTCGGAGACCCATTCTAATCCCACCGATCCACCCTACGTAGACGTATTGAGCCGAATGTACCCCAGCCTTACCCAACTAGAGGGAATGGCCACTAGCCCCTACGTTCATCGACCCATTTTGATGTGTGAATATGCGCACTCCATGGGCAACTCCTTGGGTAATCTCAAAGAGTACTGGGACCTGATTTACGCTTATGACAACCTCATCGGGGGCTATATCTGGGACATGATCGACCAGGGCATTGAAAGAACGGCCCCAAATGGAAAAAAATATTTTGCCTACGGAGGAGACTTTGGAGACAAACCCAACGATCAGAATTTCTGTTTGAATGGGGTCTTCAATTCGGACAAAAGTCTACGCCCTCAATCTTTCGAGGCAAAGTATGTCTTTCAGCCGGTCCTGATTCAACAAGCGGAGCCAGGAAGCATTGAATTGATCAATAGATTCAGTTTTTCCAACCTATCAGCATATTCCTTCGCATGGGAGTTATGGGAGGAGGGCCAAGTCATTGAATCGGGCAGCTTTGCTGGACCTGAAGTAGGGCCTGGAGAGTCTACCCACATTCAGCTGGAACTTGGAAAGTGGAAAGAAAAGCCTGGCTTAGATTATTGGCTTCAGGTAAAAATGTTGACCACTCAACATGAGGATTGGGCCTCTAAAGGCTATGTGATTGCTGAGGAGCAGCTAATTTTAGCTGATCCTAAACCTGTCCTTGATAAAATTAAGGCCAAAGCACCTACGCTTACCGAGGGAGAATCTGAACTGGTCCTTTCTGGGCGAAACTGGAAAATCGTTTTTGACAAAGAAGTGGGTGCCTTAGTGAGTGTAGCCAGCCGAGGAAGCGAGCTGATTGAGCAGCCCTTACTTCCCAGTTTTTGGCGGGCCCAAACCGATAATGATCTGAGAGGTTGGAAGACCCATGATGTGCTAGAGACCTGGGCTAATGCGGAAAAGACCCTCAGTTTGGAAGAAATGACCAGCACTCAGAACGAGAAAACTGTGGTGATATCTATTCAGCGTCTGGTCCCCGGGGCGGCCCAGATTGGTGAGCAATACACCATTTATGGTGATGGGACCATCGATGTGCAGTATGATCTCCAGGTTGAAGATCAGGCACCCGAATTGATTCGGGTAGGCATGCAGACCGGTATAAACCGAGATCTTGTCAACGCGCAGTACTATGGCAATGGCCCCCACGAAAACTACATTGACCGCAATCAATCCTCTTTTATGGGGCTCTACACAGGTCAAACAAGGGGGTTGTCAGAGTCTTACGCCAAGCCCCAGGAGTATGGAAACAGGACAGAGGTAGAATGGGTAGAATTGTCGGGAAAGGATGGGCAGAAGTTAACCATTACTGCCATGGATAAAATCGCCTTTACAGTTAAACCTTATTCGAACGAGAGTTTAGCCAATGCTGATTTTACCTGGGAGTTGGAGGAAGCAAACTACCAAACCCTGAACATTGATTTGCTTCAGGCCGGGGTAGGGGGCATAGATAGCTGGAGCTTGAAAGCGAGACCCATTGATCCGTATCGACTGTTAGAAAAACATTATTCTTATGGATTCCGCCTGAGCATTGACTAAGGGGACTGCGTTCGAATGATTGCAAAGTCTGTTCTGACTTGATTGATATTCAAAATGCCTTAGGGAAGACAAATCCTCAGATTGTCTTCCCCAAGGCATAACTAGTCGGATGACTTGGGCGTTGATGAGGCATGAGACGTTTTACTGGGATTGGAATCCTACTTTTGCTTCTATCTTGTGGGAAGGAAGGTACATTTAAGGAAATCAGCCTTTCCGATTACTTAGTAGAAAATGAATCCCTAGAACTAGCAGATTTGGTAGCCTGTGCAGGCGGAAAATCCGGAGGATTTCTGGGGGGAGCTGATAAGCCTACCGATGTCTTTTTTTACCCTGTATCTGGTGCAAGGGACTTTCGGTACTTTGAGACGCAAAACCTGGAAGATTCTGCTGATTTTAACAAGTTTTTCCAGGTTGACCTAGAGGATGAGCCCGTTTTTAATGGATATCTCTGGAAGTTTAATCGAGGAGCTTTTGAGGAGGAAAGAATGGGGGTGGTAACCTATAGAACCCCAGGCAAGCTACATGTGTGTACCCCCATCAGGCTAAAGACCAACGTCAAGCCTACTGAGGTAAACCCAGGACTGTTAGAGGTTGTTGATCATGACCTGTCTCCAGAGTTTGTCTGGGCTGATGGTCAAATTCAAGAGAATGTAATTTACTTTCAGGTGATATCTGACCTGGATGACAACTTCATCTCTGGGACCTACACCTTTGAAAAGAACTTTACTTTTTATGACTTAAGCAATGTCGTCTTCAACATTACGGACACTGCTACCACCCCTTCACTGAACCCCGGACAAACTTACCGATTTACCCTCATGGGGGTGAGTGAGGACAATTGGATCAACTTGTATGGGGAAAGGGAGTTTGAGGTGGAATAATCCGTCACGAGATTTCAAATCTCCCCATTGAACTCTTATCATTCTTACGCGATCACATGTGGGGGCTTATAGGCAATCAGAGGTCCAAGCTGATGCCTCTTCATATGTCAGTCCTTCGAATGCAAGTAGAAGGGTCTTCTTTTGCGCCTACTCAGGGCTAGGGAAAATCTCCGCTGCTTGAATTAGCTATTCTTTATGATGGGCCTGTTCGTATGAGGCAGTCCTCTTAAATCCCTCAATTCGAATGTTCTGATCATCGATTTCTACCAAAGCAAAGCTATTGTTGTCCAACCCCTCAAAATCGACCATACCTAATTGGGTGATATAGTGAATTCCGCCAATCATCTCGTACTTTTCCTCATGTACATGACCTTGAAATACGGCAATGACTTTGCCGTGAGATTGCAAGATGGTTTGAATCTCTTGGTAATCATTTACGTGGAAGGTGTAACCATCTCGCCGATATTCAAAAAGGGGGTGATGGCAAAAAATAATGGTCGGAGCGTCGGTTGAGCCTAGGTCAGATTTCAACCAGTTGATTTGCTTACGACTGAGCTGAGTGTCTTGCCAATCTGCACCATTTTTATAAAAGTGATCTATTCCCTCTTTATTGAAGTTGGCATCCAGGACCACAAAGTGAAAATCCTGATAGTCAAAAGAGTAGTAACTGTGGGTGGAAGGAATTCCTGTATTCTGGATATTGGCTAAAAACAGATCCTTGTTTATGCTGTCTACATCATGGTTTCCCACGCAGTGGTACCTAGGTCCCTCAAACTTGGCGTACACCTTTTCAATTTCCCGTAGATAGCGAAGGGTATTTTCCTCTTCTTTGTCCGGCGATTCATCCTTAAAGTCTCCTAAGTGAATGGCAAAATCTACTTCAGCCTTATTCATCGTTTCGACGAATTCTTCCATTTTTTGTAAAGATTGCCGATAAAAGCGAGTGCCTGTTGGTTCTCGATCTGCATAATGAGAGTCCGTAGCCAGGCCAAATCGAACCTTTCTTTTGGTAGAAGAAGCCATATTGAGAGGTAATATGAAGGAGGAAATGGTGAACAGGGAAGTATCTTGGAGAAATTTTCTCCTGCTTTTTGAATGAATCTTTTTCATGATACAGTGAGGCTAATGGCGAGGGGTGAATCCAACTTTCTTGTTCTCTACAAAGCTAAATTTACCTGCCCTCGATGCTAAATCATAGTTCAAATCGATCAATGTTTTCTTGAACCAGCAGAGGTTTATTCATAAACTGACTCACTCAATTTTTCTGCTCCCCAACCCTCTGGATTACCCTCTAGATTACCTACATGGAGCTTATTCAAAAATGATCTCATCAAGATAGATCGAGTGACTAAGGCCTTCTCCGCTTGAAAAAATCACGAAGCCGGACCTAATACAGCTCATATCTACCCGCCGGGTTTTGATTATATATTTTTCCCATTGGTCGGACAAGGTCAACTCTGTCAATTTTTTGCCACTATCAGGGAAGGATTTATCGCCTTCAATTAATCCGAATCCCACCGTTACCTTTAGCTGATCGTAGCTTGCTTAGGCCCAAAAACTGAAGGTTTTAGCCCCGCTAATGTCATATCCTCCCAGCATATCTCCCCAATCATTAGGTGGATCCACGCAGCCAAGCCCGTACCAATCATCCGAGGCGTGGTAGCTAATTTTGATGCAAGATTTTCCGGATTGGGGCTTTTCCGTATGATTGAGGTCCACTTCCATGGCCTCATAATTCCCCATATAAGCAGAAAAGGCATAGGGCAGATTTTCGTGGTCTTGGTAGACATAAAATGGGAGATCAACCCGGGGAACCAAAAACTTACGCTTTTCTGCTTCCTGATCCTGCACAAAAATCGAGGTTGTGGCTATCCCTGTATTCCCATATGTGTCTTGAATTGCGGTATAAACTTTAATGCCACCATGCTCGGAGGGAAGCTGAATCTCAAATCCTTCGGAAAGGCTGCCACGGGTATTAAGTGGGGTCAATTGGTCGCGCCTCTTTCGACTACCGGTACGCTGGTTGTAGTAAAAATCAGCAATCAAGTCTTCCTTTTCAGCATCAGAGACAGCGAGCTCTACGGGAACCCAAGTTCCACTTTTGGTTTCTAAATCTGGAAGGGCAAATGTGTGGATGACAGGAACTTGATTCAGTGGCTTTTCTCCAGTGAAGGCTGCTCTTATGGCCCAATATTGGGGGCGAATTTTTTCCCGGAAATGGGTGAGTAGCCAAGGGCTGATGAATCGATCGTCATTGGCGTAATGGAACACATATACTCCGAGGCAGCTTGGCTCGTCTTTGATCCAATCCCGGTACCCGTCTACAATGGTTTGGTATTTTTCTGAATCACTGGGTTCAGGCTTTACGCCATTCTTATCCTCCTCAATTTCCCATTCCCCCCTAACTCCAAATTCCGTAATGAGATAAGGCTTATCTACTCTCTTTTTTGTCAATTCTTCGGGCAATACACTGGCCCCAGAGCCATAGGTATTGATGCCATATATATCGAGCGAGGGGACATACTTTGTCCACCACTCAACCCCAAATGTCCAAGCTTCTACAGAGGTGATAGGGTGGCTAGGGTCTATACTTTTGATTTCGCTACAGATCTTTTCTAGGAGTTGGGAGTAGGCAATCTTTTCCTGTTCGGTGGCAGTATTGAGGTAAACCTCGTTGCCAACTCCCCAAGTCAAAATAGCTGGATGATGTTTGTAGGCCTGTACCGTTTTGAGGGCTGACTGATACATGTATTCTTTGCCCTCGAAATCATTTAGATAGTCGAAGCTGTCATCGGCCTCCATGCCAGGCCTGCCATGGCGCATCCAGATGCCTAGCATAACTTTTATGCCGTAGCGATGGGCTGCATCTAGCAGTTGTTGGGTGTATGGACCCGTGCCCCAAGTCCGGATGGTATTGACTCCTAAAAACCTCAAATCTTTGAAGTAGTGATCATAGTTCTCTACCTCTTCATCATAGCCAAAAGTTGCCCCTTTCACCTCGAATGCTTCTCCATCAACAAAAAAAGTCCACCCATCTTTGTTTCGCTCAACGGTGGTTTGGGCAGTTAAGCTAGGCACCAAAGAAAAGCATATGATAAGTAGAATAGATTGAAAGAGTCGGAGTAGATGCATGAGATTGTTTTTAGAAAGTAGTAGTCCAAGCAACTCTGCCTATTTACCGAGACCAATGGGTCAGTCCGTTATTTTTCTCATTACCCATTCTAGGGGCCCCGCTCCTTTGAATCTTAGCCAAATTCGGGCAAAAAGCATACAGAGTAAGCTAAAAATCACGGCATAGGCGACCGAAAATGAGACGGAGAATGTACCTAGTTGACCAGGGTGAATGACCTTAATCAGTCCCATGCCCAAAATGACATGTCCAGCATAAAAAGTAAGGGCCAACTGTCCAGTTTTATTCAGGGTGTCGATAAAAAAGTTGTTCTCGTAACGGCTAGCAAGTAAGATGGCGGCCGAGATGATCACTACTGAAATAGAGATCCCGTTGATCATATAAACCGGCATCGGTGGCATCGGTTGGGTACCTAATAAGTCAATTATGTCTTTCCTCGACCCAGGAGCTTCCATCGAAAAGAAATGAATCAGTCTATTAGAAACCAGTTGAATCCCCATAAATGCCCCTAACCCCACCCAAAAGGATCGCTTCAAAAATCGAGGATCTCTTAAGTCCTGTCTACCATACCATAAACCGAAAATCATAAATGCAATCCAGGGAATTACGGGATGAAATCCATTGAAAAAGAGGTTTCTACTGAAGCCACCTAGGGTCCAGAAGTCAGCATATTCAAAGGTGGAGAAGTCCCAGGCGGCTTCGTAATCTAGCCAGATGAATAAAAAGGGATAGATTAGGATGGTGGCAGCAGTGACGAGTAAGAGTTGTAGAGGTGACCTCTTGATGAGGAACAGGGTCAGCAGCATGTAAACTCCATAGAAATGCAAGATATCGGCTGGCCATATCCAGATCCACGAGAGGCCTACTAAAAAGAGAAAAATAGCTCGTTTATAGATTCTGTTAAAGTTGACTTTTAGCCTTTCTTGATCCTGGTTCTTGACTGCCGAATTGGTCATCAAGGCCAATCCAATTCCAGCTAGGACGACAAAAGTGGCGGCCGCTTTGCCTTCAAAAAACTGAGCAAAAGATTTTGTCCAACCTGCACCCTTGTCTCCAAGGACAACTTTAAAATTCACGATGATCATCCCACAGACGGCTAGGGCGCGGGCCACATCTATGCCTATGATTCTATTTTTCATACTAACAAGAGGCCTATAGCACCTTATAAGGCATGATTAGGTTGATTTTGTCTCTGCCTATTTTTCAAAATAAATAGCGTCACAATGTAGATAGAGACGATGGCAAAAGGAATAGCCGTGAATCGATATTCCGGTAAGAGGTACCAAAGTGTCAAAACGGCGAGGGTTCTTGAAGCCGTATGAAATATCCCAACCCAATGCTTTATGATCCAAGAAAAGGGTAACCACATCAAACCTGTTAGGATCCCCACCGTCATAGGTAAAGATGAGTAATCCACCAGGAAAAAAGGAATAGCAATAGAGTAGACTAGAATGGCTTGGCCTACGCCAAACATAAACAAGGTGTCAAAATCATTTTTTGGCTTAGACCTGTCTAGGAAGTTTTCTCCGGTAAATTTGGAAATGAATAAACCGAGATAAACAATGCTACCGGTACCGATAAATATCGCCCATACCGCCACGAAATCTGAGAAAAAAATCCCAGCCAATCCTGCTATGGTCCAGGCTATCATGCCTGCGAGCGGAGTAGCCAAAAACACTCGATCAGAAAATTCTTGTCGCTGTTCCTCCAAAGATCTTGTTAGCTGCTCCATATTGATCGATCTAATGATGGCTAAGTGGTTAAGTTAATGATTGATTGTCCACTTAGGCAATAGAGTTAGCATTTGGTCGCCCTCAATGTGGATCTGGCTTTTAAATTGGCTCATTATCAGCGACGTATCCAGCTTGGTAAAAGTTGAAAGTATGAATAAGAGACCTTTAGGTTCTGCTTTTTTTGACGTTTGCAAAAAGGGGTTTCTCGTTTAGTTATCGCTTTGATCTGTGTATTGCAGATTGGTTTTCACAGGAGCCGAACTCTTGGCCAAGGCAAATAAGCCGAGTAGGGGTCCAATAGCCAACACCATGTATATATAGTAAGAATCAGTGAGGCTGCTCAGTCCACTTAATAGCTGAATGCTGACGATGGTGGTGGAATACCCTATACAGTTTACAATGGTGAGAGCCGTCCCTTTAAGTTTTGCGGGTGCATTCTGAGCTACCAGGGTGGAAAAAATGGGAGAATCAGCGATGACTACCATACCCCAGAATAGGAGAAAGGTGATGAAAAGTGGAGGAGAGTTCCGGGGAAATATTTGTGGAGCTGCCAAGCAGCATATTCCAGAAAGGAAAAGGATAAGGAATACGGTTCGCCTAGCTTGAAATAGCTGGGTGAGATAGCCACTGAGTACACAGGCCAGTCCTCCTATTCCAATAATGAGAAATGACCACAAAGGTACGTTAAGGCTGCTATCGGGGTGTGCATTTTGGTATAGGTCCAACATAACTGGCACAAAGGCCCAAAAAGCATAAAGCTCCCACATATGTCCAAAATAGCCGAAGGCGGCAGACCTGAAGTCCCGATTCTTAAACACACTGAAGAAATCGCCCAAGTTTAGTTGCTGATTGGGCTTTCGGTATGGGCCATCTGGGACAAAAATGGCCATCATTAACCCACTGCTTACGGCTAAGATAGAAGTGGAAATTAGTACGTATTTCCAGGAAAATGCGGACAAGAGGTCTTTTAGTAAGTGGGGAAAGGCGGTTCCCATGACCAAAGCTCCCACCAAAAAGCCCAGCGATTTACCTAAGCCTTGGTCATAGTAATCAGCAGCAATTTTCATTCCCACGGGATAGATTCCCGCTAGAAAGAAACCCGTAAAAAACCTCAAACAGAGAATACTCATTAATGAATGGCCTTCCCAGATGATGGCTAGGTTTGCAAGGGCCCCCATTACTGCACTCCATAAAAACACCTTGGAAGGTGAATACCGGTCGGCAATGGTGAATATGGCAAATAAGAGGGTGCCTATGATAAAACCCAATTGTACTGCTGAAGTCAAATAGCCTGTAGCTCCTTCATCCAGGCCGAAGGTCCTTACTAAATCGGGCATGACTCCATTGCCGGCAAACCAAAGAGAGGTACAGCCAAATTGGGAGATTACAATGACAGGTAGTATCCATTTAGAAAATTGCATAAGTAGTTTGCTACATCATTTGTCCAATTCCACATGCTTGTAATATCTTAAAATGCACCTAAATGCTTCCTTTTGACTCATCTGGGTGATAAGCCTACTGGCCAAATAGAAGGGCATAAGAGTCTGGTGTGTGGAATGCGGACTATGAGGCAATGATTCACATGTCCTCACGCCACTTAGCCCCTAACTCCTTACCCCTTCTTAAATGGGGGCGCTCTTTTAAGTACTTGGACAGAAGAAATCGGGGTATGGCGGTACGGGCTATGGGGATAAGGATAAATGAATACAGCAACATACCCCGTGCCCCGATTGCCGTTTTTCTTAGGTCCGCCTACTTAATAGAATTAAAATAAGCGAGGACTAGAAGTTGCAAAAGATATCGTGAATAGTATGTAGCATCCACGACGGCAATCCATTTAATGGTTGGCCAGCAATTAGTGGATTAAGATAGGGATGGGAGAGCCTAGCCAGCTTGGGCGGCTAGGATAACTGTGCCCTTTGATACTCTCGGGGAGTCATCCCCACTTCTTTCTTAAATGCAGTATTGAACACGGATTTAGAGTTGAACCCACTTTCATAGGCCAAGCCGATCAGCGATATATGGGCGTTGGAAGGGTCTTTAGAAAGCTGTTTAAAATGCTCAATCCGTTTGTGGTTGATGTACTCGTTATAGTTTTTGCCAATGACCTGGTTAAGCAGCCAAGACAGATGATTGGGATGAATGTCCAAACTGCTTGCCAGCAATCTCAGTGAAAGAGCGGGGTTAAGAAAAGGCTGTTCGCTTTCCATGAAGCGGCCAAGTTTGGCCAAGTCTCGTTGAATAGTTGTCTCATCAGGCTTTGGAGACTTAGGTACTGCCTTAGGTGGGGCGATGGATAAAGCTGGGTACACTTTTCTGTGGAGATCTTGGTAGGATGGGTGACGGTGAATTTGATCAGCGAGTGGATTGCTAAAGGTTAACAACAGAATGGAGGATTGGTGTTCAAAAAGCTTTTGCAGGATATCAATTGCCTGTTGGAATTTTCCTAAGATGACGTACACCATAAACAAGTAAGCATGGGCATGGTGGGCTGCCGGGTCCTTGGCTTTGGTTTCCAATTCAGCTAAGTGATCAAGCTGAACATCTTTTCTACTCACCTCGATCAGGCAAAGTAGCCCCACTCGTTCATCTGGCGTAAAAACCTCCTCTGCGGTTTCTTCAATTTGTTGTTGGGCCTCCCCCAATCGCTTAAGCTTTATTTTCACATAAAGACTGATAACCAAGGCAGGGAGGTTTGCTGGGTTTTCTTTGAGAAGTTGGTCCAGGATGTCTAGAGAAGCCTGGTATTCTCCCATGCGGTAGCCGTAAAAAGCTTCGTAGAACAGGGTCTCTGGGTTCAATGGGTCAATGGACTTGGCGTAAAGCAGATGTTTCTTGGACTCTGCCGCATCGCCTTCAAGAATAAACAAAAAGGACAGGAATCGATGTGCATGTTCAAAAGTGGGGGCTGTAGCCAATGCCTTAAGGGCACATTTTTTGGACTTCAAGAAGTCTGCTTCTGTAAAAAATGCCTGGTTGGCCAGCATATAATTAAGTCCCGCATGATCCGGATCAATTTCCCTGGCGGTATTCATCGCGTGAATAGCCTTGGTCCAAGCAATTTCCCTAGGTGCAAACCCTGCTACAGCCATGAAGCTATACGCATCTGCCAATCCTACGTGAGAATCAATCATTGTATCGTCAAGAGCGACTGCGCTTTCGAATTCCCGGATGGCAATTTGAATGTCTTCAGGATTCCATTGGTTAAAGTGGAAGCGTCCCTTGAGGAAATGCTGATAGGCATCAAGGTTACTGGTGGGGGTCTCTACTAAGTGGTCGGAAATCGAAAGATGACCTGTGTGCTCTCGGATCTGGTCAGCGATTAGGAGACTTATTTCATCTTGTATGGCAAATAGGTTTTCCAATTTCCGATCCCAGGTTTCAGACCATAAATACGTATCGTCTGCAGCCTGTATCAATTGGGCGGAGATTCTCAGGGCCTCATTTCTAATTCGTATGCTGCCCTCCAAGATTAAGTTTACACCTAGCCGCTCTGCAATCTCTTTTATGGGGGCTTGCTGCCCTTTAAATTGGAAGCTTGAACTTCGAGAGATGACTTTGAGTTCATCAATTCTAGCCAAAGCAAAAATGATTTCTTCACTGATTCCATCACTGAAGAAATCCATTTCTGGACCGCTGCTGATATTCCTAAAGGGAAGTACAGCTAGCTGAATCTTCTTGCTGTGAATATGGTCCATCATCGAATGCATAGTTTGCTACTTACCGTGGGGTGATCCCATATGCCTATGTAGAAACCAGTGGTCTCCTTGCTATATCGCAATATCTCCTAATTTCATTAAATGATTCTAGCCTCTATTTATGTATGTTTTCTAAGGTATGCATTG
The DNA here is from genome assembly GCA_964521065.1 of uncultured Bacteroidia bacterium. Classification (GTDB taxonomy): domain Bacteria; phylum Bacteroidota; class Bacteroidia; order J057; family J057; genus CAYVAP01. The sequence goes on from CAZFPQ010000016.1 coordinate 28,442, forward strand.
ATATAAAGCATGTGTTCATTCTTTTTTGAAATCTTGAAATTAAAAGATCCTTGTGTGCCGAGTACTGGCCCTAAGGCTTCCAGCAGAGCTGTCCTAAATGCTGCAGGGCTTTCTTGGTAATGGGACTCGATGACTTTGTCTTCTCTTATTTCCAAAAATCCAAGGAAGCCGGTATCGAAGTCAATTACTGCTTGGACATTCCTATCTGAAATCTCGAGGTCAATGTGTACTTGGAAAGTCATGATGTGGGTAAACGGTGTGGTGGAACAAGCGGCTTAGTTGGAATGGGTTGGGACTCCAGTTGATTGGGGCGGAAGGCAAAAACCCTGAGAATTTCCAGCTTAGGAGTTTCTCAGGGTTACGTTAAAAAAGGAGAGTAGAGTATTAGCCCCGCCGCATTTTCAATTCTTCCACTCGTTCTAGCACCTCATCTCTGCTCATAGCCCGGAATCGAGGCGGCAGCAGTTCCTTTGAGGTACATTCCAATACGGCCGAATATTCCATCAACTCAATTTCCTCTGGGTAGGTTGGTGGCAAGAAGTCATTGAACACCTGCACAATGATGTCCAAGTTGACCTCATCTAGGCCTAGGCTCGCCGCTTTAAATTTGGCCCGAGTCAGGGCTGCTTCCATGTCTGCACCTGAGCGTACCGTGATGTCCTCGAAGAAATCTTCGTCAAATTGCCCCATATCCAGGTAGCTGAGTCCTGTTTTGCGAAGCATGACTTCCAAGAGTTCCTTCTTTTCATCCAGACTTTCAGGGTAAAACAGGCCAATGTGCTCCTCGGCGCGGCCCTGCCGCTTGAAGTCTACTGGCATCAAATCGGGGCGGGCCGTCACCAAAAACCATACGATGCGACCCCGGTTGTCGGTGTCACTCATGAAACTAGCCAGCATAGAGAAAATTCGGCTATTGACCCCGCTAGAGCCATCGTTGCTTCGATTTCCTAAATAGGCATCTGCCTCATCGATCATTACCGCCACTGGCGACATCGCCTTGAGTATTTTTAGCACTTTCTGCAAATTCCCCTCTGACTGCCCTACATACATGCCGCGGAAGTTCTTGAGCACCACCATGGGGATACCTACATCACTGGAGAATGCCTGGATCATGAAGGTCTTACCTGTTCCTACGGGACCAGACACCAAGTATCCCATGGGCATTACGTCAGGTCGGCCAGCTTTCAAGGCCCGAGAGGCGTCCAAGAGGTGCTTTTTGGCTTGAGCATGACCTGCTACATCCTTTAGGCCATATTTTGTTTCTACGAATTCCAGCAATCCCCCCGCTTCTGACTCAATCATCTCCTTCTTTTTCTGAATCAGCTCCTCATTGGTAAAAGGCAGCTGATTTTGAGTGGCCTCTGCCATGATGGTCTGAAGGTGCACAATTCCCAATCCAGCAGTATTCTTGGCTAGGATTTCTGGACTCATCTCGAAATACTGCTCTGCCCCTTCATTCTGCTGGTAGAAGTAGTGGATGTATTTCAAGCGATCGTCTTCGCTAGGATAAGGGACCGAAACCTCATGGGTGTTTGGGTTGCGGGTGTACTGATCATTGATGGTGCTGATGTTTTCTGTCAGCACACAGACCATGAAATCCGAATCCAAAAAGCGCTCCTCTTTGGCCCATTTTTGCAAAAAGACCAATACCATCTTTTCATCAGGTCGGCCTCCTCCCACGTCACCCATGGGAATCAGGGTTTCCGCATAGTCAACCACCAAACCAATGGATTTTGGATTCTTTAGTTGTTTCCTCAAATCTTCTAAACGCTCCATCGTCACCTTTTTGCTGGGGCGATTGGCGCTTTCTTTTTCTTCATCATCTCCAAAATCGGGCAAGGTCAAACGCATGAAGCGCTCAATCAGGTCTTCATCCTTCTTCTCTTTGCGCGTATTTTTGGGCTCCTCCTTAGCTACTCCAGCCCATTTTTCGAGGTGGCGGATCAGGTAGCGAATCAGGTTCTGATTGAGAGAGACATCGAAGTACTTATCCAAGGCATAAAATGCCTTCGCTGGGTCAATGGCCAGTTTAGTTCCCGCCCCACCTGATAGCTCGGCCAGCATCTCAAGGGTGCCTTCGACTTCCTTGCGCATCAGACTTTCTCCACCAAATCGAGTGTCGTCTTTGAATCGCACACCTGCAGCCCGGTCATAGTTGATCACAATGTCACGACCTTTGAAGAGCTCTGTATTCAAGAACTCTCGCAAGCGGTAATATTTAGGCTCACCATCTCGCTCCACTCGAATGAAGTCATTGATGTTGCCGTGAATGATGAACTGGGATAAATTTTCCGAAAGATATTTGCGCTTGATTTCATACACCCACTCTGGCACCACTACTTTTGGTGCTCTGGGAGGCTTTTCTACGCTTACTTCTACTTCGATTTCGTTGCTCTCGTCCACTGCTTGCGGATCGTTAATGGGTTCTTTGTTTTCTTCAGCCATAGTATGGATTTAGACGGGTCAAGAGGCCTAAATATTTTCAAGTGAATGCATTTGGAGATGGGGGTATAGGCAAAATCATGCTAGCCACATATGAATATGCAATGATCTTGTGGATCATCCACCTCTCAACGCTCTTGGTCTCAAATTAGCAAACCCAGATTAACTCGGCAAGGAAACCTCACAACTTACTGGTGGAGAGTTGGTGGACATGCCTTGATTCTCTAATGCCCAGCATCTCCTCGACCAATTCCAAACTCTTCTCGATGACAGCGAAGGCATGGGGCTTAGGCTTCCCTAATTTTGCATTTGAGAACAAATGCTTCAAGGCTTTGGTTGAAGGGATATTCATTACCGCTAACTTTTCACATGAATAAACTGATTATTCGCAGGGTTTTGGTTGCTGCCATTGGGTCGATTTTGATCCTGTTCCTTGGCAGCAGTATCATGGGGCGCCTGGCCTCTCGCAAGCCGCCAGTACGACAGCTTTCAGTAAGGGAAAACCGCAAGCCTGTACGGGTAGCCGCGGTGAACTATGAGCCCAGGGAGGTATCTATTTCAGGGCTAGGAAAAGTAGTCTCGGAATCTGCATTTAACCTGGTGGCAGAAGTACAAGGGGAAATTCTTTCTGGAGCCGTCCCACTTAAGCGAGGTCAGAGATTCCGTTCTGGACAGATTCTTTTTCGAGTAAATGACCAAGAGGCCCGTTTAAGTCTTGCCGCACAGAAAAGCAATTTCCAGACTGCGATAGCTGGGATACTGCCCGATTTGAGGGTAGATCATGCCGAGTCTTTTTCTGCCTGGGAAAGTTATTTCAATGACTTTGATCCTGAAGAAATCCTGCCGGATCTGCCAGAAGTAGGTGATCAAAAACTAAAGGTGTTTTTGTCTACCCAAGGGATATTTAACCAATATTATCAAATCAAAAGTGCCGAGGAAAGGCTGAGTAAATACGTGGTTAGAGCGCCATTTAGTGGCAGTTTCATTGAGGTAAACCAAGAAGTTAACTCTGTGATCAACCCAGGTGGTCAGGTGGCCAGAATTGCCCGAAGTAACCGTTTAGAATTGGAGGTCCCTGTTCGGACCGCAGATTTAGAGTTTGTAAGAGCAGGCCTTGCCGTAGACGTGTATTCAGAGCAGGAGGACAATACTTGGCCTGGGCGAATCGCTCGGGTAGGATCTGTGGTAGATCCTCAAACTCAATCAGTTAATGTCTATATCAACTTCAACCCACTTAATCAAGTGGTTTACGAAGGACAGTATCTTCGTACCGAAATGCCTGGTAAGCGCAAGTTAGAAGTCATGGAAATCCCTCGAAATGTGGTGGTGAACCAGAATGAAGTATATGTGGTTCAGGATAGTTTGTTGCACATCAAGCCTGTTCGCATCGAGAAACTAAATAAAGAGACTATTTATATCAGCGGATTGGATCAAGGAGAGTTTATCGTGATGGAGCCTCTCATTTCCGCTTATGAAAACATGCCCGTCAAGCCTGTTACTGAGGAAGGAAGCTAAGTCCCCAAAGCCAGAATCATGCGTAGAATTGTTACTTATTTTACTCAATACACCATCTGGTCCAACGCCATCATTATCTTGGTGTTGATCCTTGGCTTGTTGAGTATGTTCAACATCAAGAAAGCCTTCTTCCCCGAAATAGATCCTAACCTGGTGGTGGTTAGTGTGGCTTACCCTGGGGCTTCTCCCGAAGAAATGGAGGAAGGGATTGTCAACAAAGTGGAAGAATCCCTCAAAGGCATTCAGGGAATTGAGGAAATTAATTCCACTTCTTCTGAGAATACTGCCCGAATCCAAGTGGAGGTCAGTAGCGAGTACGATCCTGACGTGGTATTGACGGATGTGAAAAATGCAGTGGATCGCATTAACTCTTTTCCGGTATCGGCTGAAAAGCCGGTGGTATTGAGACAGAAGCCTCAAGGAGATGCCATTGACATTGTTCTAGTAGGAGATGTGGACCTGGTCAAATTGAAGGAAACGGCTGAGGCGGTGCGTTTTGATTTGTTGGCAGCGGAGGGGATCTCTCAAGTCACAATTTCAGGCTATCCTTCTTTAGAAATTGAAATTACCGTCCCCGAGGAAACCCTAAGGCGCTTTGGATTGACCTTTGATCAGGTTGCTCAAGCCGTTAGGAACAACAATCGAGACATTTCTTCTGGTTCGGTTAAAACCACCGAAGAGGAAATTCTTATTCGCTCACGAGCCAAACAGTATGACGCCGAAGGAATCGGGCAGATCATCGTGCGGACCAATCGAGATGGTTCAATTTTGCGGCTCAGCGACTTGGCAACCATTACCCCTCGTTTTGCAGATGTGCCCAACGCGAGCTATTACAATGGGCAACTTTCGGCAACCCTTAAAGTCACCAAGCTCCCAGAGGAGGATGTGTTGGTCATTACTGATTACGTAAAGGCCTACGTGGAAGAGTTCAACGAGAACAACCGATCGGTCGAGGCGATTTTAGAAAACGATCGCTCGGTGGTGCTAAATAGCCGGCTAGCTATATTGATTGAAAATGGGGCGGTAGGGCTGATTCTGGTCCTGGTAATGCTTGGACTTTTCCTCAGTTTAAGGCTAAGCTTCTGGGTGGCTTTTGGCATTCCCTTCTCCTTCTTGGGGATGCTATTCGTAGCTGATTTGATGGGGGTAAGCATAAACCTGATCTCTCTTTTTGGGATGATCATGGTGGTGGGAATCCTCGTGGATGATGGCATCGTGGTAGGAGAGAACATTTTTGCCCATTTTGAGAAAGGCAAATCTCCACTTCGTGCGGCAGTGGATGGCACCATGGAGGTAATGGGTTCCGTGTTTACGGGAGTAACTACCACCATGCTGACCTTCTCCGCCTTCTTTTTCTTTGAGGGGCGTTTGGGGCAGTTCTTATATGAAATGGCAGTGGTGGTAATCCTTTGTCTGGCCTTCTCCCTATTGGAGTGTTATTTTATTTTGCCTCCCCACTTGGCTCATTCTGGAGCTTTGAAAAAGAAGAAGCCCAATCGGGTGCGAAAAGCGGTAGATAAGTTTGTCTTCTTCCTGAGAGACCGCCTTTACGCCAACTTGTTAAAAACGGTAATTCGGCACCGTTATCTGGCCTTTTCCATTACCCTGGCCGTTTTGTTTGTCATCATTGGAGCTACGCGTGGAGGGTACATCAGTTTGACCTATTTCCCAGCCATCAGTTGGTCGGATGATTTGAGTGCGGTGGTGGTGTTGAAGCCTGGAACCCGGGAGCATATCACGGAGCAAGTGCTAGAAAAAGTTAAGGCCGCAAGCCTGGCCGTGGGAGAAGATCTAAAAGAAGGCCAATCAGACGATTTTGAACCTATTCAAAGTACCCAGATGACCCTGGGCAGTGGAGGCAGCCAGTCTGGTAGCCACGTAGGGACCCTGAAGTTGGCCCTTCTGAACGAGCGTGAATTGGGAATGCCTAAATATGAGTTTGCCAGTTTGGTTCGCCAAAAACTGGGTCCCATGCCAGAGGTTGAACAGTTTACCATCGGGGATCGGCGAGCTTTTGGCAAGCCTGTTTCGGTTAGCTTGAAAGCGCGGGATCCTGAAGTGTTGGAGGGAGCCAAGCAATTTGTGAAAGATGAGCTAGGGCGACTACCTGATTTAAAAGATGTCACTGACAACAACATCCCTGGCAAGAGGGAGATTAATGTACAGCTTAAACCTAAGGCCTACGTTTTGGGCCTAACCCATGCGGATATTACCCGACAAATTCGCCAAGGCTTTTTTGGAGAGGAAGCCCAACGCCTACAAATCGGTGAGGACGAAGTCCGAGTGTGGGTTCGCTATCCAGAGGATGATCGCAGAAGCCTAGGTGAGTTGGAGGAAATCAAAATCACCACTACTGATGGGGCTCAATATCCTCTTAGTGATTTGGTAGCGTATGAAACCAAACGAGGGGTCGTAGACATCAAGCATTTGAATGGGGCCAAAGAAGTGAGGGTGGAGGCCGATCTGGCCGATCAAACCACGCCGGTAGGTCCCATCATTGCCAACTTGCAGGCTGATATTTTGCCTCGCCTCCAAGAGGAGTACCCAGGGATTAATTATTCTTTAGAAGGACAGAGTAGACGCGGCGCTCAGTTTGGAAACTCGTTGACCAAGATTTGGCCAGCCATTTTGATCGGCATGGTATTGTTGATAAGCCTTGCCTTCCGCAGTTTTTCCCAAAGCTTCATCATCATTTTGGTGATGATTCCACTCGGCTTGTTAGGAGCCGCCATTGGGCATTGGATAGAAGGTAAACCTATCTCTATCCTGAGCTTTTATGGCATGCTGGCCTTGTCAGGCGTCATTGTCAACGACGCAGTCGTCTTTGGTGACAAATTCAATCGCCTGCTCAAGCAGGGACATACCTTGGCCTCGTCAATTTTCTACGCCGGTAAGTCCCGCTTTCGCCCCATTTTGTTGACCTCACTTACCACGGTGGTAGGCCTCTTTCCCCTGATTCGAAGTACTGATAGTTCCGCCCAGTTCTTGATCCCTATGGCTATTTCAGTTGCCTATGGAGTCATGATTGGAACCTTTTTCGTCTTGACCACCTATCCTGCAGTTCTAGGCATTTACAACGACCTAAGAGTTGGCTTGGCTTGGGTTAGGCAGGCCATTTGGGATGCCAACTATCAATTGCCCAACCGGAGGGCGGTGGAACCGGCCATTCGGGAGCAAAACCAACTTGAAGAAATCGCTTAGGATCAAGAAAAAGTGCATAGTTGTTTTTTGACTGTTCCTTAGTCGCAATTTGAATTCGATTCGCATGAACTCATTTTTTAGACTGTTTTTTGCCTTATTCATCTGGGGAAGCCTGCAGCAGCAGGTGATCGCTCAAGAACGACTAAGCTTAGCGGAGGCCATCAGTATCAGCCTTGAGAATAACTACGGAATCCAGATTGTGGACCTACAAGGTCGAGTAGCGGCCACCCAAAATGCCTGGGGAAATGTAGGAGCCTTGCCAAGGGTAGACCTAAATGGAGGTGGACGCTACTTTCAGTCTGGGAACCCCGCTTCCTTTTTGCGTAGCAATCAGAGTTTAAGTGCTGGGGTAAGCCTAAATTGGACCGTATTTGATGGACTTGCGATGTTTGCCAACAAAGCTCGCTTAGATCTCTTACAGGATCAGTCCCTCGGTAATGCGGCGGTTGTCGTGGAAAACAACATTCAAGCCGTTATGTTGGCCTACTATGACGCCTTATTGGCTGAGGAAGGAAGGGAAGTGCTAGAGGAAGTGCTCAGCAATTCTAAGGAGCGACTGGATTATGAGAAATATCGATTAGAACTTGGAAGCAGTTCTACGTTTGACCTGCTGCAGTTTGAGAATGCAGTCATCATAGATTCGACCAATTTGGTCACCCAGGAATTGAACTTGCTAAATGCTTTTCGAACCCTTAACCAATTGATGAATGCTCCCATAGGAACCCGCTACCAGCTTACTGATTCTCTGACTACTCAATTCACTGCTTATGGATTAGAAGATTTGCGAGAACGAATGTTGGCAGAAAACCACAACCTTCAGAATCAATATCTAAATCAACAAATCCGAGCGCAAGAGCTGAAAGCTGCCCAAGCCTTACGCTATCCTACTTTAGGAATCAATGCTTCTGGTAACTATTCCATTGGTCAGGCAGGCTTGGCTGACGGCTCTGTACGTGCCGTTCAGGCTCCCGACTTTTCAGTGGGGTTTACGTTGAACTTCAATGTGTTTAATGGGTTTAATACCGAAAGGCAGATAGCGGTAGCTCGGTTAAATGAGCGCATTACAGAGCTAGAAACTAAAGATCTTGTTCGATCAGTCGAAAATGAGCTATTCGTGGTTCATGACAATTATGTGGCCCGTCGCCGACTGCTTTCTTTACAAACTCAAAACGTCGCCAATGCCCAAATCAATCTTGAGCTAGCCAATGAACGGTTCCAACGTGGGTTGATTAGTACCTTTGATTTTCGCCAGATTCAGCTGCAATACCTTAATGCTAAGTTGGAACGGATTCGTGCCCTGCGAAATATCAATGCCTCTCAAGTAGAATTGATCCGCTTAATTGGTGGTTTAGTCCGAGAGTCCTAAAATCCCGGTGTCAAAGTATGCAGACAGGGAAAGTCTAAAGTTGGGATTCGGAACACCGTTGTTAGCTTTTTGGCCAAAAACCCCGCTCCCTAACTCGATTCCTATTGTCCAGGTACCTACGTCAAAGCCCCAATTTTGCACAGGCCTAAGTTCTGGTTTATAATCCAACATTGTTATGACGTCTTTAGGTTGGAAGCCTAAAGAACATCTGTTACTCCACAAGATGGCATCCTCACTTATCAGTACTTAAAGAGGGGATGGGAAAAGCTTGACTGGGTGAAATTTCTGGTTTTCAGTGGTATTCGAGCTTGCAAAGAAAAATAAATCCTTGCATCTTTCGAGTCGTCCTCTTTTTACCACTACTCCTGATCCCCCTTTTGTATGGCAAACTCTCGCGCTGGATTCCGTAGTCGTTTAGGCTTTGTGGCAGCCGCGGCAGGTTCCGCGGTGGGTTTAGGCAATATTTGGCGCTTTCCATATGAGACAGGTGAAAATGGAGGAGCGGCGTTTCTGGTGATCTATTTGCTCTGCACCATTTTGATAGGTTTTCCGATTATGGTTGGGGAAATTTCTCTAGGCCGTTTTTCGCAAAAAAATCCCGTTGGTGCTTATCAATCGGTCGGGAGTAAATCATGGGGATTGGCGGGGTTATTTGGTGTCTTATGTGGGATCATGATCCTCTCCTTCTACAATGTGGTTGCAGGTTGGGCCTTTGGCTACTTCATCCAGATCAGTTTTGGCGATCTTCTGGGACAGGGAAATTATGGGGCTTTTTTCGGGAATTACGTTGGAGAAGTTGGATATAATTTTTGGTACTCTCTGATTTTTATGGGAGCCACGGCACTGATTGTGGGGAGAGGGATTCAAGATGGCATTGAGGCAGCAGCCAAGGTTCTGATGCCGACTTTGTTCGTGATTTTGATTGGGCTTATTGTATATTCTTTGACCTTAGATAACGCCATGGAGGGGGTCGCTTTTTACTTAGTACCCGACTTGAGCGAAGTTAGTCTTGAAACCGTTTATGCAGCCATGGGGCAAGCATTCTTTTCTCTATCTCTGGGAATGGGAGGTTTGATCACTTACGGTTCCTATATCGCAAAGAAAGAAGATTTGATCAGCTCGGCCATCATTGTGACAATTGCCGACTTCATGGTAGCTTTTTTAGCTGGTTTATTGATTTTTCCGTTGGTTTTCTCACTGGGCCAAACACCTGGGCAGGGTCCAGGATTAGTGTTTGTGGTGCTGCCTGGGGTCTTTGAGTCCATGGGAGGCCTTACCGGACAAGTAGTTGGGGGTGCCTTCTTTTTGTTATTATGTGTTGCTGCATTGACCTCAACCATATCCTTGCTGGAAGTTCCGGTTTCTTATTTGGTCGACGAGAAAAAAGTAAAGAGATCTTGGGCTGTTCCCATCATGGCCATCCTCATTTTCCTTGTAGGACTATTCAGTATGTTTTCACAAGGAGCAGCAGATTTCTTATCTGCTGGTGGGTTTCTATCATATGAAGGGGCTGATAAGTCTTTTTTAGATTTAATTGATGACATATTCAGTACCATAGGACTTCCATTTGGAGGCCTTCTTTTGAGTATTTTCATTGCTCGCAAATGGAAGGTAACAGGGATGGATCAAGAACTTAGCCAAGGCAATGATTGGTATTTGGGTTCGTTTTTCCAGAAGTACTTGAATTTTATGATTCAATGGATTTGCCCAGCGGTCTTAGGAATTATATTTTTGATCACGATTCTGACAAAATTTTTTGGATTTAGTCTTTCCCACCTTTTCTAAACCAAATTCATTAACCCCTTTTACAACCTCCAAAGAATCACCCACATACAGTCCTAACACTCGCCTCTTTAAGGGGTGATGGGTGTGTTTTGGCTTAATAGTCGATTACATGAAACCAACCAAGCTTCTATCCTTGTGGATTACGGTACTGGCAATTTTTTCAGGTACCCTGCTCCAAGCCCAAATGACCGATGGGCGTTACTTCCGTAGCTCGCTTACCTACTTGTTCATCGACAACAACCTGCCTGACCAGTATCGGGAACAAGCCCGATCTGCTTGGCAATCGATTAACACCCAAGTTTCGGATCGGTATGACTACAACCGCTTAGACCGCCGTTTTGTGACCGTTGCGGATACGCGTACAGATTCAGCCATCGCCTCCGCGTTAATGAGTGAAAAGGTGACCAATGAATTGGTGGCTTACTGGTGGAGCCGCGATGAGAATGGAAACTTTGACATTGAAACTGTGGCCGCCAGGGGAGAAAAGGGAGCGACAGATGCCCAAGTTTCTCAAGCCACTAGCTCCATCAGAGGCCTAGAGGCCGTCAAAGATCAGGGGGAGGCCCTAATCGATCGCAGTACCATTGTTTTGTTTGAGGTGAACGGCATTAAGACTTACCAAGAAATTTATGATGCTCAAGATCAAAGTCGTCGCAATACTGCCAAGAAGCTCGGAACGGACTTCGAGCCAGTTGAGCGAAAGTACCGCGGCTATGAAGCTCGGGTGACCGTACGCCTCTTTCAACTCAAATTTGCTGGGGAAGCAGCTGCTGAGTTTTACAGCAATTTCTGGGTGGACGAGTCAACCTCAGAGGAAGATCGAGCCGCTCGCATGGCGGCTTTCGATGAATATGCTTTCCCCGTAAGGCATATTCGAACCATAAGCAAAAAGATCAAGAGCCGCGAAGACCGAAATCGCAAAGACAGAAACGGCAAACCCATTCCACCTACCTCAATGGATGTGCTTTTCTCGCGTTTGATTAACACCTCTCACAACCAAGCCGGCGGCGTGTTGCGGGCGACGGTGGGTAAAATCACGACTTCCTTGTTCAGTGTGAAGCCCCTTACGGCGAAAATTGGGACCAAGGAAGATTTGATGGTAGACACCCGCTACTTCGTGTATGAGTATCGCTTAAAGGCCAATGGAGATACCGCAAAAATGAGGAAAGGGGTGATCCGTGCCAAGACGGTAACCAATAACCGTGGCATCGCTTCTGGTGATACCAAGCCATCTGAGTTTTATGAAATCACTGGGCTGGGCTTGCAGCCAGGGATGCTGCTGGAGGAGCACGACGATAACGGGGCATTTATAAGTCTTTACTCAGGCATTGGAGGTAATGTGCGAGGATTTGGCATCCGAGGGGATCTCATGATTAGTAAGTTTTCAGAAACCATGAAGCCGGGCTGGTTCATCAGTGCCTATTTTAGTGGCCAGAGTTCGGAGGAATTCACAACTGACGATAGCAAGGAGTTGTCCTTTGGGAGTTTTGGTGGGGGTGTCCGCAAGGACATTTATTTGCTTTCCTTCGTAAGGGCAGGAGCAGGCCTAGAAGTGGGGTCTACTTCAATTACAGATCCAGATATTCCAGATGAGGATGATGAAGGATTAGACAACGTGGGTAGCGCCTGGTTTATCACCCCCAACCTTGAGCTAGGTATACATGTCTGGCACAATATCCAGATCGTAGGAGCGGGCAAATTTTTTGTAAACATTAACCCTACGGCGGGAGAAAATTATGTTGGTATCGTATCGGCTGAGGAAGTCTTCAAGCAATACCGTGGACTCAACTTGAACTTAGGTGTAAGGGCTAATTTTTAATAAGCCATCCTTTTCTTTCTATTCAACTTTCAACTCATTATTAACATCATAATACCGATCGTCATGAATCAAAAGATCCTATTTCTATTTCTGGCTAGTTTACTCATTCTAGGTGGCTGTAAGTACAGCAAGCGTAGCTCTGTGTACTACAATTACGAAACCGAGTGCATGGGCGTCGGGAAAAAGGGAACTACCTTGATCAAGGTTTTTAGCTACGCCAAAAAGACCAATCGCGCTATTGAATTGGCTAAAAAGCATGCAGTACATGCCGTAATTTTTAAGGGTATTCCCAACGGTCCCCGTCCTGGTCAAAGTGGATGTTTGTCTCGAGGTTTGGCGCGCGACCCTAATGCTGAGCAAGAAAACCGCCTCTATTTCGAGAAGTTCTTCTCAGACAATGGCCGTTATTTGAGCTTTGTATCTCTTTCTAATGATGGAACCATCGATCCCTCTGATCGCATGAGGGTAGGCAATCAATATAAGATTGGTGTGAAGGTAGTCGTTATGCATGAAGAATTGCGCAAGCAGCTAGAGGCTGACGGCATTGTTAAGGGGCTCAATTCTGGATTTTAATCCATTTTCTGACAAGCAAACAGCAAACCTTCTGCTGCCGCAGAAGTCAAACCAATTCATTATGAGAAGTTCGTTTCTTATTTTATTGTATACCCTTGGCCTAAGCCTGGCGGCTTTTGGTCAAGCTAAAAAACCTACTTTGATGGTCATGCCTGCCGATGCCTACTGTGTGGATCGCGGCTTTACCATGACGTTTGACAACCAAGGTGTTGAAACGGTTTTGCCTGATTATACCAAGGCATTGCAGCAGGACAATGACCTGCGTTTGGTTATCAACAAAATTGGCGAAATGATGGTGGAGCGAGGCTTCCCTCTCAAATCTCTCGAGGGAGAACTCAAAAAGTTGAGCAGCACCAACGCCGAAGCCGCTTTGATGAGCAGTCGCTCTGGAGCTGGTATTGCTGAGTCGCCTATTGACATCTTGAAAAGAACGGCCAAGGCTGACATCATTATCTATCTTGATTTTACTGTCAAGAAGCAAGGTCCTAAAAGCTACATTGTTTTTAACATGAATGGGCAGGATGCCTATTCTCGGAAGGACGTGGCTTTGAGTTCAGGGGCCGGTGCTCCGTCGATGAACAGCGCTCCCGAGATTTTGATGGAGGAAGCTGTGTTGGTTCACATTGAGACATTTAACTCTCAGCTGCAAGACCACTTTGACGATATGTTTACCAATGGTCGTGAAGTTGTTGTTCGGGTTCAAATGTGGGACACGGCTCCCGTGGACTTGTACGAAGAGTATGACATTGACGGGGATTATCTTGAACTGAGTGATGTCATAGACGATTGGATGGCTGACAATGTAGTGGAAGGCCGTTACAGTTTTAGTGATGGAACGGAGAATTTCATCCTCTTTGAGCAGGTACGTATTCCTTTGTTTGATGACCGAGAAAGAGCCATGGATACCCGCCGCTTTTTGAGAGATCTGCGAAGCTACCTTCGAAGAGAGCCTTTTAGCCTTGAATCTCGAATTTATACCCGTGGCTTAGGAGAAGCCTGGCTCATCATTGGAGAAAAATAAACCAACCCAATAGACATGAAATTAAATATCATACTGTGTGTGATCCTCTTGGGAGCATGGAGCTCTCTCTCTGCCCAAAACACCGAGTGGAGCATGGATGACATGGGGCGCATTGCCTTGACCCCCATTTTGCCAGACCAAGCCGAAGGCGTGTCTGCTACGACAAACCAAAACTTGCTCAATCGCCTTCAGAGAGTCGCTACTCAGGAAGGTTTGGGAGCAGTTTCACGAGACTCCCGGTTTTTGCTGGTGGTAAATATGGATGTCATTGACAAAAACATCACGGCTACTGCGCCGCCTATGGTTGCCATGAATGTAGATTTGAGTCTATTGATTGTAGACTACGAAACCAAAAATACCTTCAGTTCTGCGGTTGTATCTTTGAGAGGTGCCGGACAAAATGAAACCAAAGCGACCATGCAAGCCCTTAAAGGCCTGCGTACCAATGATCCTGAGCTCCGCCGTTTCATGGCGGATGGCAAACGGAAGATCATCGAATGGTACAATGCCCAATGTGACTTCATCATCAAGAAGGCCCAGACCGAAGCTGCTATGCAGAACTTTGATCAAGCCTTGTACACCCTCGTCACCGTACCAGAAGTGTGCAAAGATTGTTACTTCAGAGCCATGGACGAAGCTGCTGTAATCTATGATCAGTACATGGATTTTCTGTGTGAGAGAAACTTACAAGCCGCCAAATCTACCTGGATTGCTAACCCCAATATGCGTGGAGCCAATGCGGTAATTCCTTATCTATCTGCTCTTCAGCCAGATGCTAGCTGTTTTGATGAAGCAGAATCTTTGGTAGACGAAATTCGCCAGAAAGTTCGCCAAGATGAGCAGCGTGATTGGAATTTCATGCTCAAACAATGGGACGATGGCGTTAGCCTACAAAGTCAGCGCATCGAAGCCATGCGTCAGGTGGGAGTAGCCTACGGAAATAACCAACCAGAAAGAGTTTACCAGCTCGATTTCTTAGGACGCTATTGACCTAGCTCAATCATAACTTACACCAAGGCCAAGAGAATTTCTCTTGGCCTAATTTTTTTTGCATTTAGCTCACAATGTTATCATTAGGGATTCGGTTTTTTCTACTAACTTTGTGACGTACAACCCTTTTTACACGCTTTTAAGCGGCTCAGCGTTCATGCTAAAGCAACTCTACCTTAAGAATTACGCCCTCTTTGTCGAGACCCGTGTAGATTTTCCCGCAGGCCTCAATATTCTAACCGGGGAAACTGGAGCAGGAAAGTCGCTACTCATTGGCGCCTTAGGGCTCATCATGGGCAAGCGTGCCGATTCTTCTGTCTTCATGCACGAAGAAAAATGTGTCATAGAAGCCACCTTTGGGAAGCTATCTAAACGGATTCGTAAACAGTTAGATAGCTTTGAAGAGTTTGACCTTGATGGCAAAGAATTAATTATACGGCGGGAGGTGCGGCCCAACGGGAAATCTCGCGCTTTTATCAATGATACTCCCGTTTCTCTGCAGATCCTGCGTCAAGTAAGCACCTTGCTGCTGGATCTGCATGGGCAACATGAAAATCAATCCTTACTTTCTCATGACCATCAACTAGATCTCTTAGATACCTATGGAGATAGTTCTGATTTGGCTACTGATTTTGGAAAAAGGCTTAAGTCAGTCAATGCCTTAAAAGAAGAAATAGATGTCCTTAAAGCTCAGGAATCTGAAGCGCAAGCCCAACTGGAGTATTATAAGTATCAGGTTCAAGAATTAGAAACGGCAGAAGTAAGGGCAGAGGAAGAGCAAGAGTTGGAAGCTGAACTCAATCTCCTACAAAATTCTGAAGACATCCGAGAAGCTATTGGGGGAGCAGTAGAGGGGCTATACCAGGAAGATGAAAGCATATACAACCAACTAAGTCAATTGCTTGAACCTCTTCGTAAGGTGAAAGATGTAAGCAGTCAGCTGGGGGAAGAGGTAGAGCGCTTGATTGAGGTTCAGGAGTCAATCAAAGAAGCAGGATTTGCCTTTCAAGGGA
Source organism: uncultured Bacteroidia bacterium (assembly GCA_964521065.1). Classification (GTDB taxonomy): domain Bacteria; phylum Bacteroidota; class Bacteroidia; order J057; family J057; genus CAYVAP01. The sequence goes on from CAZFPQ010000016.1 coordinate 44,167, forward strand.
TGTTGGATGCCGTGGAGAATGACCCAGAAAGACTGTCATTCATTGAGGATCGTCTGGCCCTGTACCATAAACTCAAACTCAAATACAACGCGAAGTCAGGTGCAGAACTAGTAGCTCTGTATGAAGAAGTGAAAGGGAGGTTGGATGAGTTTGATTCTATTGAAGAGCGTATTGCGGAAAGAGAATCAGCCTATCGCGAAGCTCAGAGTCAACTGATTGAACAGGGACTTAGCTTGGAAGAAAAGCGCCAAGCCGCTAAACCTAAACTTGAGGCAAAGATAGCGGACTTGCTTAGTCAGGTTGGCTTCAAGAAAGCTCGATTTGAAGTAGCCATCGAACGATTGGTGCATGCAGATGGGGATTTTATCTGGGAAGACCAAACACTCAAACCGAACTCTCGAGGCCTTAATCGAGTGTTTTTCCTTATACAGACCAATCCTGGTCTACCTGGCGGTCCCTTAGCGCAAATTGCCTCTGGAGGGGAAATATCTCGGGTGATGCTAGCCATCAAGGCAGCCTTAGCTGAAAAATCAGAATTTCCAGTTCTAATTTTTGACGAGATAGATACAGGAATCAGTGGGGAAATAGCCAATAAGGTAGGAATTGTCATGCAAGCTTTGGCTCGGGAGTTTCAGATCCTTTCTATCACCCACCTGCCCCAAATAGCGGCAAAGGGTCATCAGCATTTCCAGATTCGGAAATCTATCCAGCAAGGGATGACCAGTTCTACCGTGGTTCCTCTTACCCATGAAGAGCGTATTCAAGAAGTAGCCCAGATGCTTAGTGGAGAACAGCCTACCCATTCTGCCATTAAAAATGCCGAAGAGCTAATGAAAGGGTAGGGGACAACCTTTTTATTCATCCATTCATACCGAGAGAAATACCTCACATGCAACCTGAACTGACCCTTTTGCTTCAGACAAGAAAGAACCTGGTTCAACGCATATCCCAATTCAGCTTGGACCAATTGAACCATATTCCACTTGGATTCAATAACAACTTGATCTGGAACCTTGGACATGTCTTGGTCACTCAAAGACTGCTCACTTATGGTCGGAGTGGATTGCCTTTGGAATTAGAACCAGACTTTGTCGAAAACTATCGCAAAGGCAGTAAGCCCACGGGACAGGCTGGTAGGGATGAGCTCAACTATATTTTGCAGCAGTTAGAGCCTTCAGTCCATCAACTACAAGCGGATTACGTTTCCGATAGGTTTGAACATTTTCAAACTTATGCTACTAGCTACGGATATCAACTAGAGTCTATCGAAGACGCCCTTCGCTTCAACAATGCCCATGAAGCCATGCACCTAGGGTCAGTGATTGCCTTGAGCAAGGTGATTTAAACAAACAAAAAACCCTAAGCATTACTGTCATATTGTCAGGTTTTTTCCTAAGGCTTTCGTACTTTTGCGAGATAATTGGAAAAAATCAGGATGCGCGATAAGATAACTCAAAAGACTTTTAACCCTGTCAGCTTGGATAGGAGCATGGATGAGGCTAAGCAAGGATTGGCCTATCAGGGGGAAGGTGTCAAACAAGGGCAACGACTGGCCTACATAGAGACCTATGGGTGTCAAATGAACTTTAGTGATACCGAGATTGTGGCTTCTGTATTGGCCGGCATGAACTATGGCTTCACTCCAACAGCCGAAGAAGCGGATTTGATTTTTATCAATACCTGTTCGATCCGCGAAAATGCCGAAAGCAAAGTTTGGAATCGCCTCAAGCAATTTCGCCATCGTAAAATAGAAAAACCACATTTGATGGTTGGAGTACTAGGTTGCATGGCTGAGCGCCTAAAAACCAAATTGCTTGAACAAGAAAAGTTGGTTGATATTGTTGTAGGCCCAGACGCGTACCGGGACCTACCTGCCTTGATTGGAGAGGTTGAATCAGGACAAAAAGCTGTGAATGTGTTGCTCTCCAGAGAGGAGACCTACGCCAACATTTCTCCGGTTCGTCTTAATACCAATGGGGTCTCAGCTTTTATTACCATTATGAGGGGCTGTGACAATATGTGTAGCTTTTGCGTGGTTCCCTTTACTCGGGGTCGAGAGCGTAGCCGAGATCCTTTTAGCATTGTAGACGAGGCAAGGTCACTCTATGATCAGGGTTATCGGGAGGTTACCTTGTTAGGGCAAAACGTTGACAGCTATACTTGGTCACCCAATCAAGAGTTAAAAGGCAAAGCTCAAATTGAGAAAGCCCTAAAGCGAGGAGAAGAGGTAGAAATGATAGATTTTGCTGACCTTTTGGCTATGGTCGCCGCTGTCGCCCCAGATCTTAGAATTCGGTTTTCCACTTCGCATCCTCGCGATATCACTGATAGGGTCCTGCATACCATGGCTCAACATCGGAACATTTGTAACTACATTCATTTACCTGTTCAGTCGGGCAGTTCAGACGTGCTAGAGCGCATGAACCGTGGTTATACTGCAGAATGGTACCGCGAAAAGGTAGATCGTATTCGGGCAATCATTCCAGACTGTGCGATCTCCTCCGACATCATTACTGGGTTCTGCGGAGAAACCGATGAGGATCACCAGCGAACTTTAGAGGTAATGGAATATAGCCAGTACGCCCATGCTTTCATGTTTGCGTATAGTGAGCGTCCAGGTACACCTGCCGCTAAGCGTCTAACGGATGATGTGCCCGAGGACCTAAAGAAGAAGCGCCTCAATGAGGTCATCGCCCTGCAACTCCGAATTAGCCGGGCCTTGAACCAACGAGATATTGGGCAGGTCTTTGAAGTGCTAATTGAAGGCAATTCTAAGCGAAGCGAGAACGACTGGTGCGGGCGCAACGATCACAATAAAATGGTGGTGTTTCCCAAACTTGGTCAACATCAGCCCGGCGATTATGTGCGGGTACGAATCACGGAGGCAAGTTCGGCTACTTTGAAAGGGGAGATGCTGACTTGAATCATCAAATAGGAGAAGCTCCTTGAATCCATATGACCGTACAACAAATAAAGCAGCGCTATGGAATCATCGGTAATAGCCGAGAGATTAACAACGCCGTAGAAATCGCAATGCAGGTGGCTCCTACGGAGGTGTCGGTGCTAATTTATGGGGAAAATGGTACGGGTAAGGATGTCTTTCCTCGCATCATCCATGATATGAGCAAGCGCCGTCATAAGCGCTACTTACCCATCAATACGGGAGCAATCCCAGAGGGTACGCTGGATTCCGAACTGTTTGGCCATGAAAGGGGGGCATTTACCTCAGCCTATGAATCCCGCAAGGGCTATTTTGAAGAAGTCGAAGATGGGACCATTTTTTTAGATGAAATCGGAGAAATGCCCCTAGCTACGCAGGTAAGGCTACTTCGTTTGCTAGAAAATGGTGAATACCTAAGGGTAGGATCGAATCGGGTGGCTAAAGCTGATGTAAGAGTGATTGCGGCAACCAACCGAAATCTACTGGATATGATTCAGCATGGTCGCTTCCGGCAAGATCTTTACTTTCGCCTGAATACGGTGGCGATAAACGTGCCGCCACTTAGGGATAGAGGGGACGATATTGAGCTGTTGTTCAATTATTTCGCACTGGAATTTGGAGAAAAATATCAACGAGATCCCATTGTGTTGGAACAGGAAGCACTACCCCTATTATTCAAATATCGGTGGCCGGGAAATGTGCGCGAACTCCGAAATTTAGTCGAAAAACTCACTGTGTTGGTCAAAGGTGACATGGTCAGTGCCAATGTCTTACAGCGTAACCTGCTTATTCAGGATAGTTATCTGCCCAGTGTAATTACCCATCCTAACCTTGATGGGATGGGGGATAGTGGGGATTTGGATGAAGAAGATAGGGACATGCTGCTTCGCATGATCAACCGCCTGGGTAAAGAGGTTGGAGATCTTAAAAAGATGATGTATCTCATCATGCAAGGTCGAGAGAGCGATGCCATGCGGGTTCAGGACCTCGATGACTATGCTCCCCCTGTCGCACCCAGAAGTTTTCCCAATACGGTAGAAGATGAGGTATATCACCCAGAAGTAACTTTTCCTATACAACCTTCAGCTTCAACCCAGGCACCTGTAAAGGAACTGCCTGAGTCGCTTTCGTTGAAGAAAAAGCAGAGGGAATTCATTGTTAGGGCCTTGCAAAAACACAACAATAATCGGAAGCGAGCAGCTGAGGAGCTAGGCATTTCAGAAAGAACCTTGTATCGTAAGTTGAAAACGTACGAGATCGACCTTTAAACCTATGCGTAATATATACCTCTTCTTGTTGCTGACTAGCTTGAGTGGTTGTGGGATTCTGTCTGTATCCTTTAACTTCACAGGGACCGCAAGACAGACAGACAATCAGTTGACCTATTTATTTGTTGATGTATTTACCAATCAGGCTCAGATTGTGGTGCCTTATTTGGCCCAGGAAATCACCATCCAAATTCAAGACCGTTTCCTCAGCCAATCTAAGTTGGCCCTGATCTCCGCCAATTCCATTTCTAGCCCGGGCCTAAGTGACTCTTTGGTATCTCTCAGTGGTACGGTAACCAGATATAGTGTGGATCCGGTAGCCATCCAGGAGGGAGACTTGGCCGCTCAAAATCGATTGAATATCTCAGTGAGGGTCAACTTTGAGAATGGGGCGAACCCTGATGAAAGTTGGGAGAATACCTTTTCTGGCTTCATTGATTTTGATGCTAATGAGGATTTTGCTAGCCAAGAATCTGACTTGATCAATGAAGTACTTGAACAAATCACTCAAGATATCTTTAGCAAATCTATTGGTAAATGGTGATCAATTTTGCCCCTTAAAACCCTGAACTATCTAAATG
>CAZFPQ010000017.1:0-2881 GCA_964521065.1 uncultured Bacteroidia bacterium
AAAGTGTACAGAACTTTTTAGCACTTCATGTTTAAAACTCTATGTCACCCGACAAGAGTTAAGAGAGTTAAGGAGGACTATGACTAGGCTAGACTTTACGTTAACTCATTAACTTTTTTCACTTCTTAACTCTTCTTAGCCCATTTCCATACCTCCTTTCCTGACTTAGCGGCTATGCCTTTAAGCCAAAGCGCTCTTCAGCCATGCGGCTGACCTCTTCTCCAATGGCTAATCCAGCCGTAGCGGCGGGAGAAGGTGCATTCAAAATATGAATGGCGCGTCCTTGGAACTCTATCTTGAAGTCTTCGATCATGTTGCCGTCTGGACCAAGGGCCATGGCGCGAACCCCAGAACGACCGGGCTTGATCTCATCCATTTTTAGGGAAGGGATCAAGCGGCTGACTTGTTGATGGAAGCGCTTCTTAGAAAAAGCCCGACGGTACTCGTCCAATCCAAACTTCCAGTGTTTGGCAAACAGCTTCCAGGTACCTTGAAAGCCTAGGGCCTCTTGGGTATCCTTCCAGTTGAAGTCGGTCTTGCCGTAGCCTTCTCGTTTGAAGGTAAATACCGCATTGGGGCCACATTCAATGCCTCCCTCGATCATCCGCGTAAAGTGAACGCCCAAGAATGGGAAAGCAGGATTGGGCACGGGATAAATCAGGTGCTTAACCTTGTGCTCAGCAGCTTCGGTGAGGTCATAATAGTCCCCACGGAAGCCCACAATGCGGGCTTCGGTCCTTACTCCAGCTTGTTCAGCGAGACGGTCAGAGTGAAGCCCCCCACAGAAGACCAACTGGCGGGCCTTGAATTGATGACTGTGGGTAATGACTTCCATGAAGTCTTCTCGTTCAAAGGTAAATCGGACCTCTTGCTTGGTCATGATCTGGCTTTTCTCATTGAGACCAGGGATCAGTTCTGCCAACTTGAAGACTACGCCAGGATAGTCTACAATTCCTGTACAGGGTACGTGGATAGCTGCGATGGCGCTGGTGCAGTAAGGCTCAATTTCCTGAATCTGATCTGGCCCAATCTGTTGGATTCCTTCTACCTCGTTTTGCAGGCCAGTCTGGAAAATCTTTTCCAAATAAGGGAGTTCAGACTCTTCGGTCGCCACCACTACTTTGCCACACACATCGTGCTTGACGCCGTGGGTTTGGCAAAATTTGACCAGCTCGCGGCGGCCTTCTACGCAGTTTTTTGCTTTGTAAGAGCCAGGCTTATAGTACAAACCACTGTGGATGACGCCACTGTTTCGTCCCGTCTGGTGGGCAGAGAGTTGAGCCTCTTTCTCGAGCACCAGGATATTGAGCTCGGGATTGCGCAACTGTAACTTATAGGCTGAACTGAGGCCTACTATGCCTCCCCCAACCACTATGATGTCGTAAATGAAGTCGGTTTCTTGCATGCCGCAAATTTCGTATCTGACTAAAATAATTCAAAGTGCCCTTTTGGTGGCTCTAATCTTCGCGGACTCTCAAGGGCCTAAATGATAAGAAATGGTTAAAATATTGTCATTAAGCTAGGTAGAGGGGGTTTTTGTTTAGTTTTGTGGGTAAAAACATAACATCATGGAATTTTCATTTGATTCACTCTTACCCTTTGTCCTTAACTTCGTAGGGGCCGTTGTGGTTTTGGTCTTAGGTTTAATTGTTGCAAATGTCCTCACAGGGGCTGTGGTGAGACTCATGGAAAAACGAGAGTTGGACCCTTCCTTACGCTCTTTTCTGAAGAGTTTGGTGAGCATAGCGCTTAAAGCCATGGTCATCATCAGTGCCCTCAGCGTAGCGGGAGTTAAGGTTACCTCCTTCGTGGCGATTTTGGGTGCGGCTGGTTTGGCGGTAGGCCTAGCTTTGCAAGGCAGTTTGTCCAACTTCGCCGGTGGCGTGATGATCTTGTTGTTTAAACCCTTCAAGGTTGGCGACTTCGTCGAAGCCCAGGGATTTAGTGGTATGGTAAAGGATATCCAGCTCTTCCAAACCATCTTGACTCCTCTGGATAATCGGACCGTGTTCATTCCCAACGGAGCCCTTTACAATGGCCCCATTGTCAACTTTTCTACCCAAAGTCTTCGTCGCTTGGTCTTGACCTTTGGCATCGCCTACGGCGATGACTACGACAAGGCGCGTAGCTTACTCCTGGAGTTCGTCAACCAAGATGAGCGGGTGCTCCAAGCTCCCAACGAACCTTTCGTGGCCCTGCAAACCCTAGCGGATTCTTCGGTTAACCTCACCTTGCGAATTTGGACCAAACCGGAAAATTACTGGCCGCTCCATTTTGACCTGCACGAAAAAGTATACAAGCAGTTCCCTCAGCAAGGACTCAACATTCCCTTTCCTCAGATGGATGTGCACGTGCACAATGCGTAGAGCGTATCAGGCCATTCACTGGATCACGAGTTGCAAGCGGATAAGGCTTGTGACTCGTGATTTGTCTATCATGGTGGAGTAAAACTGGTGCTTAAATCCTCCTGCCAGAATTACATTGCCGTCCATGATTTACATAACGCCATCATGAAGCATGAACTATTGAATACCAGCTGGATGCTGATCGAATCTATGGACTGGGGAGGCTGGACCATCTACGTTAATGCAAACTATTGAAGCTAATCAAACGAAAATGACCTAGACTGGGCGGAAGCCCTGGGTTTTAGCCAGTTTCATGATGTTCTTCAACCGAGAGAGAAAAAAGAAATACGACTCTTCTACGATTTTGGTGTAAAAGGTAGCCGTATTACGCAATATGCCCGCGCACACCCCAGAAATCCGGCTAAGCATTTATATGCTTTGTGTTCCTCTACTAAAACCGTTGCTGAGCCAGAAATACAAGCTACGGCCAAAAAGAAAGGAATAACCCGAGCTAGCAGGCTATTCCTCTCCTTCAC
>CAZFPQ010000017.1:2981-13675 GCA_964521065.1 uncultured Bacteroidia bacterium
GCATACGCATTGCTCGCCTGCACATCCAAGATGGTAAAGTCGATGCCCCGATCTTTGGCACCTTGTTCAAACTCGCGAATGATTTCTTGGATGTCGTGATCGATAAACTCTGCATTGCGGCCATCTAGGATCACGCTGGCCCCTTCGGGGATGCGGTTTAGGGCCTGATTCAGGATGGCTTTGTTCATGAAGCTCACGTCCTTTTTGAGCTTGATGATGTAGGTGTCTTCATTCTTCTCTACCGAAATCGCCGTTCTGAAGTTCGCACGTATGGTAAAGAAGATTCCAACCAGGGTACCGATGCCAATTCCGATCAGCAGGTCAAAGGTCAAGACCGCAATGATGGTGATCACGAAGGGCCAGAACTGGCTACTCCCTTCTTTGTATAAGCTTCTAAAGAGAGATGGACGGGCCAATTTATACCCGATCATGAGCAGGATGGTGGCCAAGCTAGCCAAGGGGATGAGGTTCAGCACCTGAGCAATGGTGACCACCGAGACAAACAAAAATACCGCGTGAATAAAAGCAGAGGCCCGAGTTTGCCCACCAGAATTGACATTGGCGCTAGAGCGTACGATTACCGCAGTGATCGGCAAAGCTCCCAATAGCCCCCCTAGGGTGTTGGCAATACCTTGGGCGATCAACTCGCGGTTGAGGGGGGTGCTGCGTTTGTGGGGGTCGAGTTTGTCTACGGCTTCCACACTTAGCAGGGTTTCTACGCTTGCCACCAAGCCAATGGTAAGGGCGACCACGTAAATCTGGGGGTTGCTAAAGGCTGAAAAGTCAGGGAACCTAAATTCGCCAACAAAGCCCGAGATTCCCTCATTTACGAGGCTATCGGGAAGATTTACCAAATGCCCTCCCACTCCACCAAAAAGGGCTAGGCTAGAGTCTGCTCCCTTAAATGCTTCATTGATCAATATGCCAAGGATTACCACGATGAGTGGGGCAGGTAAGTAGGTGATTTTTTTCAGTGGCGTATTCTCCCAGGTAATCAAAATGGCCAAACTCACCAGCGCGATGAGAATAGCTCCCATTTCAAAGTGGCCTTCTACCACAATCTCCCGGATAACCGATGGCGTTTCCCAAATGTGAAAGCTCAAGTCCACGGCTTCGCTATCGACCCCAAAAGCGTGGGGCAGTTGTTTGCGAATCAGGATAAGGCCGATGGCCGCCAGCATACCCTTGATCACGGAGGATGGGAAGAAGTAGGCGATGGTGCCTGCCTTGACCAGGCCCAAGAATATTTGTAGCAATCCACCTAGCGCTACGGCGACCAGAAATGCTTCAAAAGATCCCGCAGTGTCAATCCCTGTAATGACGATGGCGATCAAACCCGCGGCAGGACCACTCACACTTAAGGGCGAGCGACTGATCAAGGGAATGACCAAACCGCCAATAATCCCAGCCAATAAGCCTGAGAACAAGGGGGCTCCATCTACCGTGCCCTGAGAAGCTAAGGCAATTCCCAAGCACAAAGGAAGAGCCACCAAAAAAACCACGACCCCTGCTGGTAAGTCGTAGCGAAAATTCTTAAACGGACTTAAGTCCGGTTGCTGTTTAGAAGAGTTAGACATGGATCGGATTAGGATTAGAAGCATAGCAAGATAAGAACTCTGATCCATGTATCATAGATAACATCATATGTAGATATTTTTATTACCCGTTTTATCCTGCGTACTTGGCTGGTTGGAGTAAGGAGGGCGAGTCAAAGGGTTTATCCATTGAATAATGGTTTTAAATCTCGAATTTAAACCTATCCCCCTTGAGGAGCTTTTATGCCATCAGGAGACTGCATTTCCATGCCCAGGTACTAGGGGATTGGGTGGAGGTGGCCTGTTTCCCTAACAGACCAAGAGCTATGCAAAGAATCAAAGGAATAGGCACCATGTCCGGTACTTCCATGGACGGATTGGATTTGGTGTATTGCGAATACCATGAAGAAAGTGGACACTATCAGTTTGAAGTACTGGCTTCAGAAATGATCCCTTTTGACGCCAAGTGGCGAGGCCGCTTGCTGCATTTGCATACTCAGAGCGCGGAAGTATTTGCCAAAACACACATTTATTTTGGGCATTGGCTAGGTAAAAGCATCGCTGCATTTATAGAGCGAAATCAGCTAGAGCCTGATTTTGTGGTCATGCATGGACAAACCATTTTTCACCAACCAGAAAAAACCTTCACCTTCCAGATTGGTGATGGAGAGACAGTGGCTGCTTATTTATCCTGTCCGTTGGTCAGCAACTTTCGCAACAAGGACCTAGCCCTGGGCGGAGAGGGTGCACCTTTGGTACCTCTAGGGGAACAGCTTTTGTTTCCGGGATACCAGCTTTTTCTGAATCTCGGTGGCATCAGCAACCTTAGCCATGGACAAGTGGCGTTTGATGTGTGTCCTTGTAATGCCATCCTGAATCTGATCTACCAGCAAGCCTTTCCTGCGGATGAGTATGACGCTGGAGGAGCTTTTGCGGCAACGGGGGAATTGGACCCAGGGTTGCTGAGTGCCCTGAATCGTTTAGACTACTACCGACGTGCTCATCCCAAAAGCTTAGGCAGAGAATGGACCGACGAGGTCATGCTCCCCTTGGTCATGGGAAGTGATTTGCCCTGGGAAGACACCTTGTACACCCTGGTCATTCACATTGCCCAGCAGATAGCCAGTGCGGTGGAAACCCTCGATATCTCGCAGGAGTCCATGCTTGTCACGGGAGGAGGGAGACATCACAGCTTCCTCATGGACCAAATCAAGCTAGCCTTGAAACCTTTGGATATTGAAATTCCTGAGTTGAATGAGCATGAGGCAAAATGGGTGGATTACAAGGAAGCCATCATTTTTGGCCTGCTAGGCATGCGTACCTTACAAGGCCTACCTACCACCATGGCCTCGGTAACCGGAGCGTCGCACGACGTGATTACGGGCAGTATTCACCTGCCTCCGAAAGGCCGCTCGAGTTTATTGACCCTTAGGTAAGCTAACCGACAGTAGGCCTAGGAGTACCCGGATAGTTTTGATTTGAAAGATATGCAGGTCCATATATAGCGAAAGCTGAGGACGTGAAAAGCTGGATTTTTCTTAGCTTTTAGCCTCTTTGAGTCTGTGTACTTCTTTCTCGCTTAACCACCAACTCACTCCTCTTCCATGCACCACGTAATCATCGGCAATGGAATTGCAGGCATTACCACGGCCCGCCATATCCGAAAGCTAGATTCAAGCTGCGAAATTACCGTCATTTCCGCTGAGACAGATCATTTTTGGTCTAGAACTGCGCTGATGTACATCTTCATGGGGCACATGAAGTTTGAACATACCAAGCCCTATGAAGATTGGTTTTGGCCCAAGAACCGCATCAAGTTGCTGAACAAATACGTGGAGCGCGGTGATCCAAAGACCCAAACCCTCTACTTTTCAGATGGGGGAGAGCTAACATATGACACCCTATTGCTAGCCACAGGTTCTCAGCCCAATAAGTTTGGTTGGCCTGGCCAAGATTTAAAAGGAGTTCAAGGCATGGTCAGTTACCAAGACCTCCAAAGCATGGAAGCTCGTGCGCCTCACATCAAGCGAGCGGTGATTGTCGGTGGCGGATTGATTGGGATTGAGATGGCCGAGATGTTCCACGCGCGTCATATCCCGGTGAGTTTTTTGGTCCGAGAAAAAAGCTTTTGGAGCCGCGTAATGCCTCCTCAGGAGTCAGCCATGATTAACCGAGAGATCCACGCCGCTCATGGCATTGACCTAAGACTGGGTACCGAACTGGAAGAAATCATCGGGGATGAGCAGGGATGGGTCAAAGCCATTCGTACCAAAGATGGTGAAGTCATGGATTGTGAATTTGTGGGGTTAACCGCCGGCGTACATCCTAACCTAGGTTTGGCTGAAAGCCTGGGGGTTGAAACCAATCGGGGTTTTCTGGTGAATGAGTACCTAGAGACCAGCGTTCCCAATATTTATGCGGCCGGAGATTGCTGCGAATTGAGAGAGGCCGCTCCAGGCCGTAGAGGCATTGAGGCCATTTGGTATACGGGAAAACTACAAGGGCCGGTGCTCGCCAAAACCATGACGGGTAACCCAACTGCCTATCGGCAGGGGCTATATTTTAATTCGGCCAAATTCTTAGACATTGAATGGCAAACCTATGGCACCGTCAACGCTGCGCCGGCTGAGCATGAAGCCCAGCTCTACTGGGAACATGCAGACGGCCGCAAGGGCATCCGGCTGGTGTACCACAAAGATGAGGGCTATATCATAGGATTTAACCTGATGGGCATCCGCTTTCGCAAGGATACTTGCTTGGCCTGGATAGGCGAAAAAGCACATGTGGAGACTGTTTTGGCCCACCTGGATGAAGCCAATTTTGACCCAGAGTTTTTCCAGACCTATGAGCGGGAACTGGCAGCAGCTTACCAACAACAAACTGGTAAGACGATAGAACTCGCTCCCGTGAAAGTAGGCGGATTGGCCAAGAGTATTGCCTTACTGGTAAGTGTAGCCTTGTTGTTGGTATTGGGGTCATTGGCGCTTCCGGGCGGTGTGCTGCGGGGCATCATTCAAGGCATAGGCGGCTTTGTCTTTGTCATCGGTTTGATCAAAACCATAGAGTTGATCTACCGCGGCTCCCAGAAGGGCTTTCAGCGCCTTCGTTTTTCCTGATTTCTCCTTTTTCATCATTCGAATCCAACCACTCCTCATATCATGTTTTCTATCAAAAACTTTGGTCTTGGCCTTTTTATCCTCGCCATGACTCTATTTGTCTCCCTTCTCTTTATTGGGAGATATGACGTCACCAACAGCGGGCTAGAGCGCTTTACAGAAGAATTAGGAGATCGTTACCCCCAAGAATTGCAGGTAGAATTAGAAGCCCTGAAAGGCGAAGGAACCTACAGCAAATGGGAATTTCAGAAAAAATTGGTGATGGCTACTGAGGCTGCCAATCAGGCTTTGGCCGAGACCTACACCCTGAGTCCCGATTTATTGGACCGGGTGACTCAGGCGATGCGCAGCGATAGTACCCTGAGCATTACGCCCGAAAGCCGAGCCGCAGGCCTGGCGATTCTGCCTCCAGCCATGCAAAAAACGGTGGGCGATTACACCAAATGGCTGGAGGGAAAGAGCTACGATACCCCAGAGGCTTTTGACAAAAAGGTAAAAGCAGGGGTGGAAAAGGCCTCGGCTGCCTTTTTGCGCAGGCAAAAAATTTCTTCTGGCTCGGTCAAAGACCTGAAATTTCAGGCCAGCAAAATCATGGGGACCGGTTTTTATTGGGATAATCAGGGCTGGTTCTTCATCCTGATCATTTTAGGAGGGGCATTGGGTGCCCTGATGTACATCTTCCCCGCCTATTTTGATGGCATGCCTGGCATCAAGCACAATGGCATTTACCATAGTTCTGCGACTTCCCGTGGCCTGATTGGCATCATCGTATCCATCTTCTTAGTCTCCTTTTATGTGCTGCTCTACTTCTACCACTACCTGATTGTAGAGTGGATCTCCTTGGTAGATCCCGTAGCCATGGCCTTAACTGGCGGGCCTGCCAGTCAGTGGTTTATGTATGGGTTCTTGTATACAGTCTCTATTCTAGTGATGGGTATCCGCATGCTGGGTAAGTATCGCCATAGCCGCTATCACCAAGTACGTACCGTTTCGGTGATGTTTTTTCAAGTTGCTTTTGCCTTCATCATCCCCGAAATCTTGGTGCTGCTGAACCAGCCTTACATGGACCTGAAGAACTCGTGGCCCTTGAATTACACCTTCTTTTTTGACTACAACGTCAATGGACATATACAAGCAGGAACCTTTGGCCTTTGGATGTTGGGTTGGGGCATTGGCTTAACGGCCATCGGCGTACCTACCTTCACTTATTTCTTTGGTAAGCGTTGGTACTGTTCTTGGGTGTGTGGTTGTGGAGGACTGGCGGAAACTTTGGGAGACCCCTACCGACAACTCAGCGACAAGACCACTGAGTCTTGGCAAATCGAGCGTGTTTTGATCCATGGGGTCTTGGTGTTTGCAGTGATCATGACCGGTTTGGTCTTATATAGCTTATTCGGCGGCGACTTCATCCTCAAAATCAACCAATGGGTACTGTTTGGCATCTTTTCCATGGTGGGCTTTGGCCTCTACGGCTGGCACCGCAGGAAGTATCCACATCTCAAGGGGAATAAAGTCCTTTGGACGGTGATGTCGGTATTGGCATTGATCGCAGGAGTAATCCTGGTCAAAGATCTGCTCAACTATAGTTTTTTTGGCCAAGGCCAAACCCTGAGTGTGACCAGTTATCAGGTTCGGAGTATTTATGGGTTTGCCATTGGTTCTATCTTCGCAGGGGTAGTGGGAACAGGCTTATATCCGATTTTGGGCAATCGCCCTTGGTGTCGGTTTGGCTGCCCTTTAGCGGCTTATCTTGGCCTAGTTCAGCGATTCCAGTCTCGTTTTCGCATCACCACCAACGGAGGCCAGTGCATTTCCTGTGGCAACTGCTCTACCTACTGTGAGATGGGCATAGACGTCAGGGCGTATGCACAGCGCGGACAAAACATCGTTCGGAGCTCTTGCGTTGGCTGCGGGGTATGTGCCGCTGTTTGCCCTAGAGGCGTCCTTTCTCTAGAAAACAACGACAACACAGGAAGCAGCCGTATGGATGAAGTTCGTTACTAGGATGAGCTTGGGAAAGTGAGAACTGAGACATCAAGAGAAGGATGTTCAAACGGGTTTAAGGCAGAGCAGTATGACGACTAACGTTGATGATTACCTGGTCATAGGCTGTGGACGCTGTCCTTTGGGGGGTACACCTCGGTGCAAGGTGCTGAACTGGACAGCAGAGCTTACTCTGCTTAGAGAAATCATCCTCAGTTGTGGGTTGCGAGAAGGGTCTAAGTGGGGGGTAGCCTGCTACACCTTTCAGGAGTCGAATGTGCTCTTACTAAGTGCTTTCAAAGGATACGTTAGTGTCAGCTTTTTCAAGGGTGCCCTGCTTCAAGATCCCCAAAAGCTCCTGGTTAAGCCAGGGCCACGTAGCCAAGCGGCCAGGATTTTAAAGATCACGAACGTAGAGTCTGTTCAGGCTATAGCCCAAGATTTAAGGGCCTATATTTTTGAAGCAATAGAAATAGAAAAAGCCGGACTGAAAGTGGAGCTTACTCCCGATCCTGAACCCATTCCTGATGAGCTCACAGATGCTTTTGAACAAGATCCGCTATTGAAAGTGAGCTTTGACGCATTGACTCCTGGTAAACAACGAGGCTACCTCATCTACTTTTCCACCGCCAAACAAGCTGAGACCCGCCGTGCGAGAATTGAAAAATGCAGCGAAAAAATTCTCAATGGGGAGGGCCTACATGACAAGTATCAAAGGGGAAAAAAGAAATAAAGCCATCCTCTAAGAGCAAAATAGAGGATGGCCTAGGATTATTTTTTTAGGATCTTTTCGTAGCCTGAGAGGTTTCCATTTTTTACCTGCACAAAGTACAAATCAGCCGGAAGGTCATCGATGGCGACTTGAGTGTTGGCCTCGGCAATAAGCTTTCGCTTGACCATTTGTCCCACTTGGTTGTATATCTCTACCGAGGCGTCCACCACGGTCGGAGTGGCTAGCATGATATTTAACTGGTCATTGGCGGGATTGGGGTAGACCTGCATAGGGAGGAAGCCTGTCTTCTTGGCTTCGAGATGGGTAGTGCCATCACTAACCAATTTATAGGTATGGATCCAGTCTACCGTCATGGTATTGATGCTGTCTACCATAAGGTCCGCTTGATTGGCGATGCCCCCACTCCATTGAGCATCAATGGTCCAAAGGTCCCAAATGACCCGCAATTCGCGGGTGAAGTCCCGAGTGGTAGACACACTCCCGGCGGGTTCTCCATCCAGGTAAAACTGGATGTTATTCTTGTCTTTCCACCAAACCCCAATGGTGTGGTAGGCCTCGTTCCAGGGTACTCCGCGTAGGGGGTTAGCTGGGGATAGGTTGCGGTTGTCAAAGTTGCCTTTGGCTCTCTCATCATTCGTGTTCACCGTCAAAAAGTACTGTGATTGCATCAAGTAAGGCCAATCGGTATAGGAGGTGATGGTAGGCTTGGAATTGTTTTCACACATGTCAATCTCATCGCGATTGTTGATATCCCCATTGTTCATCCAAAAGGTATTGTAGCCGGAGATATGGGCGGCTTTCATGCTGCACTCGGTGTACATGGGGTAGTTGATGAAAGTCTTGCCCATTACCCGTGAGGTTTCAAACCAGCGCACAGCACCGGAATCCAAGGTGGCTTTGATCCAAAGTTTGCCATCTGTGACCCCAGAGTTTTCTGCCCGCATCTGGACGGGTTCCCCATAATTCCAAAGAGGCTTGAACCATTTGGAGTTATCCCAACTGTCAAATTCATCCGTTAAGCCAGGGACCACTTCCCATTGGAACCCTGCGGGAGCTTCTGGCTGGGCCCATAGAGAAATAGAGCCAATGAAGCCAAAACAAAAAAGAAGCCTTAGACATATCTTGTAGCATCGTTTCATAAGATGATAAATTTGAGTTTATGCTTACGAAAATAAGTATAAGGTCTGTTGGGGCGATCTTTGCCAACTGAACAAATACTGGACAGGGATCATTATCCTGCCTCAAGCGCGACACGTTGCAGCTTTTTTGAGGCTTGTTAGGATAATCAGCGAGGAACCCACGACCTTAGGCGCTTGGCAAGTACGTATTGATGTAGGGGCTTGGGAGGGGTACCTTTTTTGTTTCTGCTAGGTAAACTCTCCCTTTAGGTTGAATATCCACTTACGCACTTGGGTAGAAAAAACGGGACATGGCCTAGGGAGCTATGCTTATAAGAATGAGTAGTTGCCACAACCTACCCCGTTCTCCTGTACCTCGATTACCGTTTTTCTTATGTCCACCAGCTTACGATCTATGGCTACATTCAGATTGTGTTTCCTTCTAACCCTTATGGTCATAGGTGTGAAAGGAAAAGGCCAGGTCCCTACCCAGGATCTCATCCTTCATCTCAAGTTTGATGGAGGCATTTTGGCAGATGTCTCGGGCCTAAATCACCAAGTGATTAACCATGGGACTAGTTTTGGTCAGGGAGTACATGAAGAGGGAGTAGTTCTAGACGGAACAGATGATTATTTGGAAGTCATTACTTCTGCTACCTTGCAAGTGCCCAATGAGGTAAGCATGAGCCTCTGGTACCAACATCAGCCTCAAGCCAGTCCTAATAGCTTTTATTCCCTGATTGAGCAGAGCGCTGATGAGGATGGAGGACATTCTCGATATGGAATTTGGCTACAAGGTGACCGGTTTTGGGGCTGTGTAGAACCCGACTCTTGCCCCGATGGAGTTTCTCTTTGTCAACGCTGTGTAGATGCCCCTGTCAATCTGTTGCTTAATCAGTGGTATCATCTCGCCTGTACCTATGATGGCCAAAGCCTAAAGTTGTTTGTGGATGGGGTGAAAATTCTGTCTCAAGACTTTGCCAGCTCTACCGGCATTTCGACCCGTCCTTTTCCCCTCACCCTTGGTACTGATATATATGACCCCAGTCCTGTTTATCTCAAGGGGCAACTTGACGAACTCAGGCTGTACAAGGCTGCGTTGTCTGATGTGGAGATTGCTTCGCTTGCCAGCGAGTTTACTGCTACGGGTCTTGCTAATTCTTTATTGCCTTCTCAAGGACTGTTTCCTAATCCTTGTCAGGGTATGCTCAACTTGCCTGGTAATTGGGCCTCTATGAGGGATCTTTACTTGCTAGATTCACAAGGGCGAGTCTTGGCGGAGCTAGAGGCAAGGAATCAGCAAGTAGAATTAGGAGATATACCTCCTGGGGTATACTTGCTTTGGGGCAGAAGCGACCTCAGATCTCTGGCTCAGAGGATCGTCATTGAATGACTTTACTCGATGAATGTATCAAGGGAGAAGGCCCGCAGAGCTAGGTCTTGAGGGGCCTGGTCAGTTTTTCGATTAATTCCCCGTGCTGAGGAAAAATCTCTTGGAGCTGCCTTCTTTCAGCCAGCTCAAAATCAGCAAAATCGAATCCCGGAGATACCGTACAACCGACGAGAGCAAAATCCTCTTCTGACTTTCCTACCCGAGCCGCAAACCAATGCTCGGCGGGAACCACGGCTTGAAAACGCTCACCGCTCTCGAAGTTTCCTCCCAGCCAATGGGTGGTCAGTTCTCCTTCTGGCGAAATTACCATCAATTCTACCGGATGGGTTCCTGTGTAATAGTGCCAGCCTTCGTCACTTTTGATGCGATGGAAGGCCGAGAAGCGGTCCCCCCTTAGTAAGAAATAGATGCTGGTGCCTATGCTGCGGTCCCCGCTGAAGCGAGCGGGCAGTCCTTGTTTGGCGACCAACTCCTCTGAGCGATACACTTCTGCAAAGTATCCACCTTCAGGATGGGATTCTAGTTTCAATCGGTCGATCCATGCTTGGGCACTGGGCATAGGTAGGTGTATGAAGGGGATGGGAAGAAATTTAGCGGAAGGCCAGTAGAAAACTGGTAAGTGGAGGTTCAGGGGAAAGGGCTTTTTTTGTCTTTACGTTTAAAGAAACAAGGATCTAAACCCTTAAACAAAAATAAGGACTCAGTTATGTTTCCTGAATCCTTATCTCTGATTTTTTGAGTGTTCCTAAATGATCACTAGATCGCTTCTCCTAGCAGGATCAAGCTTCCTGCGGGAGTGATGGTCAC
This sequence comes from uncultured Bacteroidia bacterium, assembly GCA_964521065.1. GTDB lineage: Bacteria > Bacteroidota > Bacteroidia > J057 > J057 > CAYVAP01. The sequence continues at coordinate 13,667 of CAZFPQ010000017.1, forward strand.
TTGACCGTC
>CAZFPQ010000017.1:13775-47330 GCA_964521065.1 uncultured Bacteroidia bacterium
TCGCTTCTCCTAGCAGGATCAAGCTTCCTGCGGGAGTGATGGTCACTTGACCGTCACTCCCGCAGGAAGCTTGTTCCTAAATGATCACTAGATCGCTTCTCCTAGCAGGATCAAGCTTCCTGCGGGAGTGATGGTCACTTGACCGTCTTTTACCGTAAACACTTCACCACTGTAGTAGTCTTTTAGCTTGGTATAGTCTTCAAACACGGGGGCAACTTGTATGACTTGCTCTTGATTTGCGTCGAGATCCATGGCCACCACTACTTGATCTGCTAAGCCATCTTTTTGATAGCGACGGGCAAAGGTATAGGGGGCGTCACCTAACTTTTCGTGGGTTCCTGCGCCTACTGAGACGTGATCTCTACGGAACTGCCCCAGCTTCTGATAATGCGTCAACACCTCTGCCGTTTTAGGCTCTGTCATGTCTTCCCAGTTCATGAACGAGCGAAGGTTGGCGTCCCCTTGGGCACCTTCCACCACCAATGGTCGTGCTGACTCATCCCCGTAATAGATCTGGGCAGATCCTGGAGTCAGCAGCAACAGGGTACCTGCTTCCAGGTTTTTCTCACGGTTAAGGTCATAAGGGTTTCCATCATCATGAGAAGCCAAGTAGTTGAGTACACTATAGCCTGCTAATTCTCCCTGGTTGAGGGCTGTCGCATACATGCTGAAAAGCGAATCTGGAGCCCGGTGTACATCGTACTTGAAACCAAAATTGATGAGGCTTTCAAACCCTTGGGAATAGAAGTCCACCAGGCTATCGCCATAGTCAAAGAATTTTCCTCCTCCCAACTGGTAATTGTATACTTCACCTGTCATGAAGAAATCTAAGTCGTCAGGCTTTTGTGCTGGGTTGGCAGCTTTCCACTCCTTAAGGGCAGCAATGGCTTCCTTTTTGAGGTCGTCCCAGACATCTGCTTCCGTATGCTTAGCTGTGTCAATGCGAAAGGCATCGATACCCAGTTCACGGATCCAATCGGTGAGCCACTTGATGAAGTAATAGCGAGGAGTACGGGGAAAGCCTGTGCGTTTGAAGAAGGTCTCAAGTTCGGCTAATTCTTTTTCCTTGCGACCCTCTTCTTCCCATTTTTCCAATAGAAATTGGGGGACTTCAACTTCTTCTTGGGAAGCGGTATATACATCTGGTAGGTTGTCAACTAGCGAGCAATCTACGGTTCCAGTAAAGCCCGAGAAGTCGCAGGTTGGATCTTCCCTTACCCAAGTAGTTGGCCAAACAGGATCGATGTCTGTTACCGGACCAGTGTGGTTGATTACGGCGTCCCACATGATCCGTATCCCATTTTGGTGGGCGGTTTCTACCAATTCTTTCATCTCCTCTAGGGTACCAAAGTTGGGGTCTAAGGCCGTCCAATCTCTAGCCCAGTAGCCATGGTAGGCGTAGGTCAAACCCGTTCCTTCATCGGTGGATCCTCGGATCTGTTCTACGGGAGGCGTAAACCAAATGGCATTAACTCCCAAGCGATCAAAGTACCCATCTTTGATTTTTTGGGTAATGCCCTTGAGGTCTCCCCCCATAAAATTTCTCAATACTGCGCCATCTTTTTTCCGTTCAAAAGCAAGGTCATTAGATGGATTGCCATTGTTAAAACGGTCGGTCAGTAAGAAATAAACGGTGGCATTTTCCCAGATAAAAGGTTTTTTGATCTCCTCTGCACTCGCTCCTCCTTTTCCTTCGTTTGTCGCAGGTGGCTGGCACCCAATCAGGGCTACCAGCAGCAAGTAGCATAGATGTCTCATAAGCTTGATTCGTAGTAGTTTTAATCGGAATTTCTCACGATCAATTTAGGAGCCATCGAGGGAGTAAAAAAGATTTAGCCCCCAATCATTGGTAGCAGATTATAAATAAGGCTTTTTCTATCTACTCATAGATCACCCTTTTTCCATTTTACCCTTACACCAACAACCAACAGAACTATGTCCGAATTCAAACGATTGGAACGCATCATCAGAAGTCTCGTACCTCGCTTTCCCCGCAACCGAGATCGCCATTATTCACTTACCGATGCCCGGAATATCCTCAACGAGCTAGGGTTGCAGATGTCACCAGAAGCACTGGCCTATATGCTCGCGGAGGATACAAGAATGGATGATTTCATCAATGCGATTTATGACTTAGAATCTCGCCTGGGGAAAAAGACAGTCAATGAATCAGGGAATTTGGATGAAGAGTTAGAGCCAAAAGTGTATGAGGAAGAGGGAGATTTGGGCTTCTCAGTTACTCATCGAGGCAAGGAGTACGTGTTTGCCGAGTACAGGCTGTTCGAAGACTAGGATTTTCGAGTTAAACCTTCAGCACTTTTAACATGAGCTATTCCCATAATTCTGCCTAAAAGCCAATCAAAAATTTCATTCTGCAAGCAGGATCAAAACCCTAGCGGTAAAGTTTGCGTAACTTTGGGCGATTTTTGTCATCATAAAAACACCCCCATTTGGGGATCGCTATAGATTTGATACCGCTATGCTGCTCAATATTTTCAAATCAAAAATACATCGCGTCAAAGTGACCCAAGCCGAGCTCCACTACGTGGGATCTATCACCGTAGACGCAGACTTATTAGACGCCGCCAACATCTTAGAAGGAGAGCGCGTTCAGATTGTAAACATCGATAATGGGGAGCGTCTTGAAACCTATACCATTGCTGGAGAAAGAGGCAGCGGAACCATTTGTCTGAATGGTCCCGCTGCCCGTAAAGTACAAGTGGGTGATACCGTGATTGTGATCAGCTATGCACAGATGACTCCCGATGAGGCCAAAGACTTTGAGCCTACCATCGTCTTCCCAGATGAGCACAATCGCATTGTGTTGTCGTAAGGGCGGATGTTATCCGCCCCTACGACAAACCCAATATCTTGCGATTGGTATCTCCATCGACGCCGCTATCTGCGAAGTCATCAAAGGCCTTGCCCGTAGCTTGGATGATGTGGGCCGCGATGAATGGGGCTCCCTCTTCTGCTCCCTGTTGAGATGACTTGATGGCACACTCCCATTCCATCACTGCCCAACCATCAAACCCATATTGGGTCAGCTTGCTGAAGATCCCCATAAAGTCCACTTGTCCGTCTCCCAGAGAACGGAATCGTCCGGGACGGTCTTTCCAGCCTTGGTATCCACCGTATACTCCGGACTTGCCATTGGGGGTAAACTCAGCATCCTTGACGTGAAACATCTTGATGAAAGGATGATAAAAATCGATGAATTGAAGGTAATCTAGCTGCTGCAGCACGAAGTGGCTAGGATCGTAGAGAATATTTACCCGCTGGTGATTACCGGTGGCTTCACGGAATTGTTCCCAGGTAACCCCGTCATGCAGGTCTTCTCCAGGATGGATTTCATAGCAAACGTCAACCCCTACTTCATCAAATTTATTCAAGATGGGCATCCAACGACGAGCCAGCTCGGCAAAGGCCTCCTCTACCAGTCCTCCTGGACGCTGTGGCCAGGGGTACATATAGGGCCAGGCCAAGGCTCCAGAGAAGGTGACGTGAACGTCCAGTCCGAAATTTCGGGTAGCCTGAGCCGCCATCATCAGCTGGTTGATGGCCCACTCCGTACGAGCAGCCGGATTGCCATGGACCTCATCGGGGGCAAAGCCATCAAACATCAAGTCGTAGGCCGGATGAACGGCTACCAGTTGGCCCTGAAGGTGGGTGGAAAGCTCTGTGATGGCGACTCCTGCATCAGAGGCGATGCCTTTTATTTCGTCACAATAGGTCTGACTTTCAGCCGCCTTTTTTAGGTCAAATAGGCGGTCATCCCAGGTGGGAATTTGAACTCCTAGGTAGCCTAGGTCGGCAGCCCATTCACAGATGGACTTAAAATCGTTGAAGGGCGCTACATCATCGGCAAATTGAGCGAGGAAAATAGCAGGTCCTTTGATGGTATTCATTGAGAGATTGAGATTTTGTGATGATGAGATATCGAGAGTGGGGAAGACATATATGGTAAACCTCTTGCCTGAGACTATTCTATCGCGAGGTTCTCGTCTAAAGAGAGCCCTTATGTCTCAAACTCCCAGGCTCTCATGGTCTTTTTATACTTGGTACCATTTCTGATCGCTTTGGCTAGATGCGACCACCGCTTCGATGAAGCGCATGCCACGAACTCCATCCTCAACAGTAGGGAAGTCTAGGTCAATGCTGCTAGGCTCTTCACCGGCCAAGCGTTTACGGACCGTATTGGCAAAGTTGAGGTAGATATTGGCAAAAGCTTCTAGGTAGCCCTCTGGATGGCCAGCGGGAATTCTGGCCGCGGCTTGGGCAGCTTCACTGAGTTGGCCGACGCCGGTACGAATCACACGGGTGCCTTGCTCTTGGTGTTTGTGTACCAAGGTATTGGGTTCCATCTGATGCCATTGCAGGCCGCCATTTTCCCCGTAAATGCGAATATTGAGGTCATTTTCCTCTCCGTGACTGATCTGACTAGCGTGGAGGATGCCTTTGGCTCCATTGTCAAATCTCAGCAAGACATTGCCATCGTCATCTAGCAGTCGGCCATCGACAAAAGCTGTCAAGTCAGCACACAGCTCAGTGATTTTTAGACCCGTGATGTATTCAGCCAGGTTTTCTGCGTGGGTTCCGATGTCCCCCATGGCGCCTGCGGCGCCAGAGCGCTTGGGGTCAGTCCGCCAAGCAGCCTGCTTTTGCCCACTTTCCTCTACCCGACTAGACAACCAGCCCTGCGGATATTCCACGACCACTTTGCGGACCTTGCCAATGAAGCCGGACTGAATGAGGTGGCGAGCTTCTTTGACCATGGGGTAGCCTGTGTAATTATGGGTCAGGGCAAAAGTTCGTCCAGTAGACTTCACCAAGGTTTCCAACTCCTTGGCTTCTTCCATATTGAAGGCGAGGGGTTTGTCGCAGATGACATCAAACCCATTTTCCAAGGCCATTTTGGCTGGCGCAAAGTGGACGTGATTGGGGGTAACGATGGATACAAAGTCCATTCGCTCTCCTATAGGAAGAGTTTTCTCGACTTGGATCATTTCGGCAAAGGATCCATAGCAACGTTCAGCGGGGAGGTATAAATCCGCTCCAGAGGCTTTGGATCGCTCAGGGTCAGAGCTAAAGGCGCCGCAGACCAATTCAATTTGACCATCAATGGCTGCTGCAATCCGATGGACGCCACCGATGAAGGCACCTCGCCCACCGCCGACCATGCCCATACGCATTTTTCGGTTCATCATTCAGTTAGGGAGTTGAGTAGAAGAGAGAGTAAAAGTAGTGAGCGGGTTTTAGACCGGCTCTGGTGAAAGTTAGATAAAAAGGAGGAATTGTTCACGATGGGGTAGCGTCTCAGCTAGGGTTTTAGTGAGGGGGTTTCATCGGGGAGAATCCGATGGTTTAAACTAGTCAAACGAGGATAACTTTCAAGCCCAAGTCATGGGCCATATGGTCAAAATCTCGATCTGAATGTTGCAGGGGATGGGCATTTTTCATTCCAAGAGGTCGCGATGATCAAACCAATGGGAGTACTGCAAGGTGTTTTCTCATGTTCTGAACATCCTGCAAACTCGGCATGGGCCAACATGTTGATTTTTTTGAGGTGCCTGGGTTTTTGTATCTTGGCTTTATCAGTGGAAATATGACCGAAGGACATGAAGGCCAACGCTTTGGGTAAAAAGTTTTACATCTATGCAGCGATTAGCTCTCCTTTTATGGCTATTCATGCGGCCTTTCCCTTCTATGTATTTGGCGTATTTACCCCAAGACTTAGCCTTGAACTATTTCTTTCTTTGCTGCTCAGCATGGTCATGTATTGGGGGATCAATGGATACCTGTTTCTCTACCTAAGGAAAAAGACCACTTGGTACACCATTTTGCTCAGCTATCTATTCACCTTTCTTTCCAATGCCCTAAAGCTTCCTTTTACCTTTTTAGCTTCTTCCTTTGATTCCATCCTCCTGAATTATGTGATCTACCCCATTGCGACGACTATCGCGCTGAATACCATCATTCTGATCATTATTCATTTGCTCATCCAAGAAAGGGCAAAAGAGGAAGCCAAGGATAGAATTGCGGAATTATCAATCCAAAAACTAAAGGCAGAGAACCAAGCCTTGACCCAACAACTTCAGCCCCACTTCCTTTTCAATGCCCTGAGTGTTTTGAAATCTTTGATTCGGGAAGATGCAGATCTAGCAGAGGATTACACCCTCAAACTGTCTGACTTTCTCCGGTATGGGGTGGAGTCTCAGCAGGCGGACTTGGTGAGTCTAAAGGAGGAAATGGATTTTGTCAGCAACTATTTATCTCTGCAGAAGATCCGATTTGAGGAAGCCATTACCTACGAGGTCAACATCCCCAATGAGCAACTCGAGCGCCATGTCCCTGTGTTTGCGGTACAGACTTTGGTTGAAAATGCCTGCAAACACAACTATTTTACAGAAAAAAGCCCCTTACACATCGCCATCACTGGAATTGGGGAGGAGCTCAGCGTTCGAAATAACCTGGTTTCCCTTAAGCTAACGGAGCGGTCAGGAACCGGGCTACACAACCTGAGTAAGCGATACCAATTCCTTGCGGCAAAGGACATCCATGTCCAGCAATCCGAAACGGAGTTTTGCGTTACCCTTCCCTTGATTTAGCCATGAGAATTGTCATCATCGAAGACGAAAAGCTGACGGCAAAAGACTTAGCCCGAACCATCAAGTTGGTCAAGCCCGAAGTAGAAATTGTCGCTATGCTGCATAGCGTGGAGGACGCACTCGGTTTCTTTGCTGAATCACCAGAGGTGGATCTGGTTTTTTCAGACATCCAATTAGGGGATGGGCTGAGCTTTGATATTTTTGAGCAAACGGGTCTTCAAATCCCCATCATCTACTGTACGGCTTTTAATCATTATGCTTTGGAAGCTTTCAAGACCTTGGGGATAGATTATTTGGTCAAACCTTTTTCTAAGTCCACGGTCGGGTTGGCGCTAGAAAAGTACCAAGCCATCAAAGATTCCTTTCGCCCTCCTGAGGAGTCAATCACTGATTTGATGCAGGTTCTCAAAAGCCAGCTTCAGCCAGCTAAGATGCCTTCGGTCATCATTCATCAGAAGGACAAAATCATTCCCCTGTCAATAGAAAAGATTGCCTTGTTTTGCATAGAAAATGAGATGGTCTATGCCTACACCTTTGGTGGGGAAAGGCATCCACTCAGTTATAAGCTGAATGACCTGGAGCAGAAATACACGCCAGATTTTTTCCGAGCCAACCGCCAGTTCCTGGTCAGTCGCAAAGCCGTAAAGGATGCCTCTCACCATTTCAATCGCAAGGTGTTGGTGCACTTGACCATCCCTTATGCAGAGCAAATATTGGTGGGGAAGACCAAGGTGAGCTCGTTTATCCATTGGTTGGGAAATACTTGAACTTCCTCTCTGTCCACTTCAATTTGAATTTGTCCGCTTCACCGATATGCCTCTTCAAATAGGGAGATAAGGCTGATAGGTTTGTGTCATGATCATCACTGTTATGGCACGAAAAATCTATCTCTTCCTCCTCCTATTTGCCTGGATAGGAGTGCATGCCCAGCAGGAACTTCCTTTTAATGGGCAGGAATCGTCTACTTTCCAGGTATTTACCAGCCTAGATCAGCTGCTCGATTATACCTCAGACAACAGCTTGACTCTACGCAACCAAGAGGTTCAATTAGAGCAAGCACAGAAGGCCAAGTTGGCAGCTGCACTAGGGACGATTGATGTGACTGGAAGCTTACTTTCGGCGCAGTTTACCGACAACACCACCTTAGGCGTAAACCTGTTTCCCGCCGAGATCTTTGGTGGGGAGGCGGGCACCTTTCGAGAGGTGCAGGTCGGGGTGCGCTACAACAGCAACCTGACCAGCTATGCGGACCTCAAGCTGCTGAATCCCTCTGGCTGGTCAAACTTGAAACTAGCCAAGATCAACATTGACTTGACTCGCTCCAACCAGCGGCTTACCCTCAAAGAATTGCATGAGAGCATAGCTAGTCTGTACTACAACATCGTACAGCTGGAGGAACAAATCCGTAACCTCGAAGAGCAGGTGGCGGTGGCAGATACCTTGGTACAAATTACCCGCAACAAGTACGAAGAAGGACTGGTAAATCAGCAAGAAGTCAACGAGAGTCACATCAATCTCTTGAACCTGGAAGAAAGCGTGACTCAGCTGCGCTACATGCAGGACCAAACCTACCTGAGCCTCAAAATACTCTGTGACATTCCCGAGGAAATGGAGCTAAGCATCGTGGGCAGACTTTCTGAGCCTATTCCTTCGCTCTCGGGGCCTCGCGTCGAGCGCAACGAGTTGAATCTTCAACATGCCATTTTTCAAGAAAACTATGCTCGCACAAATTATGAAGGAAGCAAGGCGGCTTTTATGCCAACATTATCTCTGCAGCTGTCCAACTCCCATAATCTTTATAATACAGAATTTTCGCCCTTCAGTGGGAATTGGATCAACAGCAACTACATCAGCGTCAATTTGAACATTCCCATTCCGAGTGCTCAGCGCATCAGTCAAACCTACAACGCCAAGTTTGAGCATCAAATGGCTATCAACCAGACCGAACAGGCCCGGCGACAAGTCGACCTAGATCAAGAAGCCTTGGCCACAGAATACAAGCAAGCGCTTTCTCAACAAAAGACTGACCAGCAGGTGCTAGCACTCCGTACCGACTCCTTTCGCCGCAACCAGTCCCTTTATGAGGAAGGGATAATTGGCCTGGATGCAGTGCTCAACAGCTTCACCGCCATGGTGAATGCTCAGTACAGCCTGATTTCTTCCCAAGCCAACGTGCAACTGACCTTATCAAACATCCACATCAACAATCAAATCCGATAACATGCAACGATCTATCATCATCACCCTGGGCGTAGCGTTGCTCTCGCTGCTGCTAAGCGCTTGTGGCAAACAGACTGAAGAAACCCAACCCATCCGCAAAGATGTAACTGAGACTGTTTTTGCTTCGGGATCCCTGGAAGCAAAAGGCATGTATCAGCTCACGGCGCGTACCAGTGGCTATATCACATCACTTCCCTTAGTAGAAGGGCAAATGGTCCAAGTCGGGCAAGTACTAGCCGTGATCGAAAACAATGAGAACATCATCAACACCCAGGGAGCTACACAGCTCCTAGACATTGCCAAAGCCAACACCGAGGAGAGTTCTCCGCAGTTGAAACAAGCAAAGCATGACATCGACATCCGGAAACAGCAAATGGACCAGGATCAACGGACAGCGGAACGCTACCAGCGCCTCTGGGATTCTAATAGCATCGCACGGGTAGAGTATGAAAATGCTCAGTTGGCCTACGAAAATTCCCAAAGCAGTTATCAGTCTGCGGTAGAGAATTACCAGCGCCTAGTGCGAGACGCCAAACAACAGGTGGTCAGCAATCAAACCAACGTGGATATCTATTCCACCGCCATGGGAAAAAATCAGGTCAAGGCCTTGATCGCAGGCAAAGTCTATTACAAGTTCAAGGAGGCAGGCGACTACGTCAACCAAGGTGAAGTCATCGCCGAAATCGGCAGCCCTGATCTCCTATATGCACAGGTCAATGTGGATGAGAGTAGCATCTCAAGGGTAGAGCCAGGACAAGAGGCGATAGTCGAACTGAACACCCATCGGGATGAAGTCTTCCGAGGAGTCGTGAAGGAAATTGAGCCCGCCTTCGACGAAGCTACCCAATCCTTTTTGTGCAACATCTATTTCCTCGACACCCTCGATTTTCGCATTGTCAACACCCAGCTACAGGCCAATATCATCGTCGGAGAGCAAAAAGACGCCCTCTTAATTCCTCGAAACTACCTTGACTATGGGGGTTTTGTGCAGGTCAAAGGGCAGGAAGAAAAAACCCTGGTCAGCACCCAGTTTGTCAGCAATGAATGGGTCCAGGTACTATCGGGCATAGACGAAGAGACGACCCTGGTAACCGACAAGATTCTCACTCCCTAATCCCAAAACGATGAAATTACCGGTCAATCTTGACATTGCTACCACGCATATCCTCAAGGGACTGCAACAAACCTTGGTCGCCTCTTTGGGGGTGGCTCTGGGAGTCGCGATCTATCTTTTCATGAATTCCCTTGACTCCGGCTTTAGCAGTTTTTCCCGAGACAATATCTTCAAGAGTAGTGCACACCTAAAAATCTACCGCGATGATGTCTTGAGTAAGTCGCTGCTACCAGATGATGCCCAGACCATTCATGCCATCGTCAACCCTAAAGTCACCACCATCTCTAAAAACCTGATCAACCCCAAGCTGCTTTTGGAGCAGGTAAAAGAGGAGCCCTATATCACCCAGGCCATTGCTCAGATCGACTATTCACTTTTTTACAACCGAGGCAAAACCCAGGTTAAAGGCACAGGTATCGGGGTGAATATGCTGGAATACAACGCCATGTTCAATACCCAAAAATACATGGTGGCGGGGGAAGTGGGAGACCTTCAGGCTACTGCCAATGGAGTCATCATTGGGAAGGGGGTGGCGGAAAAGCTAAGCCTCAAATTGGGCGATAATGTCAGTATTTCCTCTTCTTATGGGGTCACCAAGGTGTTGCGCATTGTAGGAATCTTTGAGTTTGGCAATCGCCAGATTGATGATGCTCGCTCTTATGTGAACATCGCTACTGCCCAGCAATTCCTGCAAGAGGGACCTTCTTACGTGAACACCATCTACGCCAATACGCTAGACCCTGACCAGACCGAGCAGTATGTGGCCCAGTTGCGCACCCTGACTGATTACACCGTAGAAGATTGGAAAACCACCAATGTCGATGTGCTTAGTCAGGACAATACCCGGGCAACCATGATGAACAGCATTTCTCTGTCCATTTTGGCCTTGGCTGGCTTCATCATCTTCAACATCCTAAGCTCCACCATCTCGCAGAAGATGAATGACATTGCTATCCTCAAAGCCACCGGCTTTGGCAGCCGAGACGTGATTGCCATCTTCATCGTGGAAGCCTTGATCATGGGTGTCATCGGTACCCTGATCGGCTTGGCCTTTGGCTCAGTCTTGATCTTCATTTTGTCTAAGGTTTACATGGGCGGTCCGGTAGGCTATTTCCCTATCACTTATGTGGGCTCCATATACCTACAAAGCTTCTTCCTGGGCATCTTGATGACCTTCCTCGCAGGCTACCTGCCCTCTAGAACGGCCTCTAGAGTAGACCCAGTAGACATTTTTAGAAAATAACAGAGACGTTGAGATGTCGGGATCCAAGAGTTAGAGGCGAAAAATCCACCCTCAATCTCTCCATCTCCCGACACCTTCATCTCGCAACATCTCATACTCATGCACTCATCAGAAGTAGTCTTACGCACCCAAAGCATTGGGAAATATTTCCACAAGCCCGTAAAGTTCAAGGTCCTCGATGACATAAATTTCGAGGTGCAAAAGGGCGAGTTTCTCACCTTAGTCGGGAAAAGCGGCTCTGGCAAGTCTACCCTGCTCTACGTCCTGAGTACCATGGATACCAGCTACGAGGGAGAATTGGAGATTTTGGGACAAGCTGTCTCCAAAGTCAGCAGCGATCAATCGGCCACGCTACGCAATGAGAACATTGGTTTCGTCTTTCAATTTCACTATCTGTTGCCAGAGTTTAGCTGCCTCAAAAACGTGATGCTGCCTGCCTTGAAGCTTGGCCGCCTGAGCTATGAAGAAATTGAGCACCGGGCCTACCAAAAGCTAGAAATTCTGGGCTTAAAAGACCAGGCCCTCAAACAAGCTTCCAAGCTCAGTGGGGGACAACAGCAGCGGGTTTCCATCGCGCGGGCCCTGATCAACGACCCGGCCATCATCATGGGGGATGAGCCGACGGGAAACCTCGACAGCAAAAATGCCCAGATTGTGTTTGACATCTTTGGCCAATTGGCCGAGACCTACAACCAAACCATCATTGCGGTAACCCATGACAACGATTTTGCAAAGGCAAGCGACCGGACCATCGAACTAGCCGATGGCAAAATTATCAGTCTTGACAAAGCCTATGCTTAGGAGAGGCTGGGATGTAGAGAGTCCAGATAGGGCTGAGGTTTTCGAAACATTTTTACTCACTTCACTATGAAACTACTTTTCATCTGGTTACTCGTCAGTGTAGCCACCCCCCGCTCTGTACTTGCTCCTAAGGTAGAATCCCCCATACTGGGCCTATGGTTTGCGGCAGACCTACATAATTCTACCATCAAGGTCTACCAAGCCCGCGATGGGCTGATTTATGGCAAGATCGTCAAATCAGATAACAAGGATTGGATAGGGGAAGTGATCCTTAAAAAGGTCCGCTACGATGCCAAATCAAACACCTGGAAGGGTGAAGTGTATTCCTTGACCATGTTTTTTACGGTGGGCGTGGAACTGAGTCTTTTAAGCGAAGCCAAGCTGAAAATTGTCGGCACACGCTTCTTTATGAGCAAGACCTTTTACTGGAAAAAGGTGTGAGATTTAGCTCCAGGGCATGCCATGGAGCTACCTAGATTTGCTAAGGGTTCTCCTGTTGGCTAAAGCCAACATGTGGTGATTGCATTGGTATAAACGAGGAGGAAAACCTCCCTCTTTTTTAGTAAAAATCCCAGGATCAGCGTTGTCGCATATCCCTGAAATTATCTATCATTTTTTTACTTTTTCAATTTCGCTTGAAACTTGACTTCGTCGGCTGGAATCGGAATTGATCGAATTTTTACCTTTCGCCTGTCCTCTTCAAATTGGCAAAAAACTTCTGTAACAGTGTGCTTAGCTACTCCCCTTATCATCATGAACTACCACAACAAAATTTTCCGTCCCATCCAAAACACCGAAAATGGAGAGACCACAGCTGAAACGGTGTTTGTGTATCAGCAGGAAGGCAACATCCTTACCTCGACCTACAGCGGGGGGAGTATTGTGACAGGGCACTTGATCGGGGTGGTAGATGCTGAGGGAAAAATCGACATGCGCTATCATCAAGTCAATCAGCAAGGGGAGCTAAAAACAGGGATCTGTGTGTCAAAACCCGAGATCATGGACAATGGTAAGATCCGCCTACATGAAAGTTGGGAGTGGACCTCTGGCGATGGATCTAAAGGGAGTTCCATCTTGGAGGAAGTCTAGGAGGTGGGCAAACTGGGTTTTACCTGGGGCAGATAATGCTGATCCAGCAAAAGCAAAAACCTCCACCCTAAAAAGGGCGGAGGCCATCTTTATACATTCTGAAAATCAAAGCCTAGCGATACATCACGGCGTTGACAGCCTCGATTATCCGCTTGGGATTGGGCAGGAAGGCATCAACCAGCGTCTGAGAATAAGCCATGGGCGTATCCCGACCCGTTACCCGCAACACGGGAGCGTCGATGTAGTCAAAAGCACGCTTTTGAATCATGTAAGTCAACTCCCCAGCGAAAGCGGCGAGAGGCCAGCTTTCTTCCACCACTACCGCACGGTTGGTCTTCTTGACTGACTTGATGATGGCATCATAGTCAAGTGGGCGCAAGGATCTTAGGTCAATGACTTCAGCATCTATGCCATCTTTGGCCAACTCATTGGCAGCAGCCAAGCATACGTGAACCATTTTTCCGAAGGTCAGAATGGTTACGTCGTTTCCTTCGCGCTTGATATCGGCTTTACCAATGGGGATCAGGAATTCTTCTCCTTCGGGAACAGGACCAGACTCTCCGTACATCACTTCTGATTCCATGACCAATACCGGATTCTCATCCCGAATAGCCGTTTTAAGGAGGCCTTTTCCATCAGCCGGGGTACTAGGAGCTACTACCTTGAGTCCAGGGGTGTTGGCAAACCAGTTTTCGAAGCTCTGGGAGTGGGTAGCAGCCAACTGTCCGGCGGAACCACTGGGGCCACGGAACACGATGGGTACATGGAACTGCCCACCGCTCATCTGGTGCATTTTAGCAGCGTTGTTGATGACCTGATCAATGGCAACCAAAGAGAAATTAAAGGTCATGAATTCAATGATCGGACGTAAGCCAACCATGGCTGAACCTACCCCAATTCCGGCAAAACCCAGTTCTGCAATGGGGGTGTCAATGACGCGCTTTTCGCCAAACTCAGCGAGCATGCCTTGACTTACCTTGTAGGCACCATTGTATTCAGCAACTTCTTCTCCCATCAGGTAAACGCGCTCATCTAGACGCATTTCTTCTTGCATGGCTTCGCGGAGGGCTTCACGAAATTGTATTTCTCTCATAGTCAATAAGGTGTATAGGCGTGTGTTCTGCTTTCGGGCGGTGAAGTTAGGTAAAAAAAGAAAAGATCGGAAGTAGTCACCTCCGATCTTTTTTAGGCGCAAAAAATCACCTGAATTAGCGCTCTGTCATGGCTGAAGTGATCTTTTTCAACAGTTCTTCAGTACCACTCACATCTTCGCCATCTGACTTACCAATCTGAATAGCCTTAGCGGCAGCTTCCTTGGCCTGGGCATAGGAGCCAGTCTTGTAAAGGAGAGCTGCGTGGGTATCCATGAACATGTAGTTTTCTGGGTTTCGATCCATCACAGTGTACATCCACTTAGAGGCAGTCTTGAGGGTCATCTGGTCATCAGATCCTTCATAGAGATTCCACGCAATAGAGTTGATGGTATTGTCGTAATTGCCATCCTCACGTGCCGCTAACTTATTCATGATGGGAATAAGCTTGTCATAATCCTTGGACATCATGTAAAAGTTGATCCGAAGATTGGTGGCAATATTCTCAACTTCTTCAGCAGGAAGGTACTTTTCCATTTTGGCAAAAGCGGCATCAAGGGCTCCTTCATCCTTGTTGCGCATGGCTGCATAAGCTCCACTCACCAATACATTGGTCAACTTGTCTTGGACCTCTGAAGCAATGAACTTTTCAGCTAAAGCCTTATGGTTATCCAAGAAAAACTGAGACCACTTTTCGTCTAGCTGCATGGTCATCAGGATGTTGTAGGGGACTTCGCTGTAGATGTTTTCTTGGCCATCGAGCCACTCAGAGATTTGTTCGGGCTTGGCCCTCGTGCGTTCTCCATTGGGCCCAAATTGGCTGACATAAAACTCAGGGAATCCCGGATCTAGCACATCTGGGTCTCCGATTTCAGGGAAGTAATTTTCTGGCTTCATTTTGTCCATTACATCCGACATGAAGTTGTCGATATCAGCGTCATAGCCTACTTTTTTGCCTACGTAGCGGCCGTCTGAAGTAAAGAACAACAAAGTTGGGTAAGATTGAATCCGATATTTACGAGCCAACTTCACTCCATCGCCTCGCTCAAAGTCCAGCTTTACAGACACAAAATTTTCGTTGATCAAGTTGCCCACATCCTCATTGGTAAAGGTATTTTTGTCTTGCACTTTACACCAACCACACCACTCAGTGTAGGCATCGACGAAAATGAATTTATCTTGTTCCGCAGCTAACTCTCGAGCCTGGGCCCAATTTTCTTCCTCAAGAAAATTTACAGTCATCGCCGGCTCTTGGGCCTGGAGCATGAGTAGGCTCATAACTCCTACAAAAAACAGGGAGATTATTCTCATAAGTGAAAGGGTTGTTTGGTAGAAGAATGTATTCGTTTACCGATAGTATAAACTTAATGATTTTTTCCCAGCTAAGGCAGGCTGGGACTTACTGTATTCTAATACAGGTTTAGGGCGACCGTTAACTGAACAGCCTGATGGTCTGAAAAGGCAAATCCTAGGTTCTTAGTCCTGACCTCAAGAACCTCTACATGTGGCGAAACCAGATAGAAATCTATAATGCTTTGAAAAGTAGCGGCCTCATCAAAGGGAGCAGATAGGGAGCGGTTAGTCGGGATGGCAGGATCATAGACCCATTGCCATCCTTCTGCGGGGAAGTTACTCGGCACAAAGGAATTGCTATCTGTTTCCGTTTCCTCCAGTAAAAAGGCGCCTACCCCTCGAAAGTCTGGCGGGAACTGATTCCAGTCCCCTCCTACGATGACATAGTTCCCTTTGGCTTGTTCCGACAGCAAAACCTCTTTTAACTGGTTCATCTGCTTTTGCTTCAAGCTGCCATCGTCATAGGCAGAGTTGTGGACGTTGATGATGACAAGGTCTCGTCCCATGTTTGCCAAGGAGTATCGTTGCAGCAAGAAGCAGCGATCAAGGAAGAAGAGTTTGGTTGGCCAAGGATAATTTCCTTGTAATTGGTGCCTTTGAGACATCAGAGGTTGATATCTACTGAAGGAAGCCAAGCCTCCTTTTACTTTTCCCAAAGGCTTGAAAAGGGGAACAGGCACAAATCCTACTTGGTAGTTTTTGGCAAAGTAAGCAGCGTAGCTTGGCAAAATCTGCCTAAGGCTATCTGCCTGATTCAGTCCATAACTCCTGCGAGAGGCTTGGTCTACTTCCTGGAATAAAAAGAAATCAACCTCAGACCGAAGTCTTTGAATCTCAAGAGACAAGCCCTCAAGATAACCTTGAACCACGACCTCTGGCATCCTAACCATTTTGCCTCCATCATAGAAAAAATCCGCTTCGGCGCCTAATCCTGCATAGCCAAGGTTCCAAGTCAACAAGGAAATGGTGTCTGGCACCTGCTCCAGCTTACTTTCTTGCAGGAACTGGGCCTCTTCCATGGGAGGAGGCTTCAAATCGGTGATGGATGCATAGACAATGACAGAAAGTAAATAAGTAGCCATCAATCCAATCGGTACCAGAATGATGATCAAAGCGAAGCGAAGGGGGCGTTTCATGCCCAAAAGTAAGTTTTTCGGAGAGAAGTTTCTCTTTGTATATTGAGCTCGTAAAAAAATCAGAGCGAATGAACCAATCCCTAGCTTTTTTTTCCACGGTCTTATTGGCGTCCTTTCTCGCGGCTTGTACTGGGTACAGCAATGGCCCCGCGATCAGTTTGCGTTCCGCTGAGACCAAAATCGCCAATACTTGGATCGTCGATGAAGCCCTGCTTAATGGGGCAGATGCGACTGCCGATTACACCGATGAGTTTTTCCGTTTCAATGGAAATGGAACCTTTGAGCGTCTCGAAAATACCTATCAAACCAATATTCCTCCTGTAGGTCCCACAGTTAGCAAGGAAGTAGGGCAGGGTGACTGGTTCTTCCGAAACGGGGAGTCGCAGGTAGAACTGCTTTATCAGTTTGAAACGACTGATCCCCTCAACCCAAGCGTGGATTATGTCCGTACAGTGAACCAACTGTGGACCATTTCTCGCTTAACCCAGGAGGAGCTTTGGTTGGAGGATGATAGTACTTCCTTGAAATTGACCTTGCGAAACCCCTGAGGTCTTCTAGATTGAGGCCCAAGTTTGACACAAACCAATTCAACCCATGAAAAAGTTTATCCTAATGGCCTCCATTTGCTTGGGCATATGTTTGGCTCCAGGGTGTGAGTACAAAAAATATCCAGAAGGGCCCTTAACCACGGTTTATCTCCCTCAAGATCGCATTGTGAATACTTGGCGCTGGGCCCTTGCGCTAGAAAGCGGTGGTAACACCACGGGGATATTGAATGACTCTACCATTCAATTCCGTGACGATAACATGGTTTTGATTTGCCCCAAAGACGGAGAAGGAGAATGCCGTGAGGGCACCTGGGCTTTGGTTACCCGCAATACCAAGTTGAATATTATTTTTGGGACTACGGCCCAGGCGTTTGACATTCAGCGATTAACCCGAAGCCAGGCTTACTTGATGTCTGCTGAGACGGATTCGGATACCTACTGGGAGCTAGAAGCACT
Organism: uncultured Bacteroidia bacterium; assembly: GCA_964521065.1. Classification (GTDB taxonomy): domain Bacteria; phylum Bacteroidota; class Bacteroidia; order J057; family J057; genus CAYVAP01. The sequence continues at coordinate 31,435 of CAZFPQ010000017.1, forward strand.
TTGAGTACTTTTATTCGGTCTGGATAGTATACATGTTGACCATGTTTGAGGCTTCAGGCAGTATGCAAGCCCTAAACATGGTCTACCATTTTTTCATTCATAGTTCTGCAAGGTAGAGTTTGGGATTCTGACCAGCCATTCTGCATGCCGTGGAACTACCTTTTACAAATCTATCGTTGTCCAACTATAGCTCTCAGACAACAAAAAGCCGGAAGTAGGCAAAAGAATAAAATCAAGTGAAATTCCTTCACTGCTAGGCTTCTCCCTGCTCACGACTATTTTGGTACATACCACTTACCAGTTTGAATATTCATACACCCTCCAAGCCCCTCTTGGGTGGTAAGAAACCAGTAAGCTTGAGCTTGAGGGATGTTGCCCAGCTTAACGAATGCCCTTTCTACATTCCAATAAATAGGCTCGGTCACAATGCGATGACGGTCCAGGTCGACCAGGCCAAATTTCCTTCCTTGATAATACTGGTAACCGTAGTAGGTCGTCTCGCGAATGCGCTTATAGATAGGAGGTAAAAATATCTGCCCTACCGAATCGACGATGCCCCAGCCTCCTGGTGAGTGTACGGTAGCGTATTGGTCTCCTGATTCATTTTCTATAAGCTTTACCACTTCAAGGCTGTCGCCATGCAATTGCTTCACTCCATCTCTGAGCTTTTTCTCACCTGGAGGCAGCTCTCTCTCTCCAAAGAAATTTACTGATTCTTCTGCTTCTTCAGCGAAGGAGACGCTCACCAGGCTCAGATCATCCAGGGTCCCTTCGTCATGATAATCACTAATCACTGGAGGAACCTTCTTCCCTTCACAGTTTACATAAGTGATGTTTCCACGGTTCACCACCATGAAAACGGGGCAATCACCTTGAGTCATTACGTTGAAAAACTGTGAATCTGCTGGAACTACGAATTCTCCTTGTTCGTTTACAATGGCAATTTGCCCTTCCTTGACTACCTGAAAATACCGACCTAAGCTATCGAGTGCTCCGATGTTGATGTTGTAGTCAATGGGGGCAATGAGTTTTTGTTGGTCCACGTGGTAAAGGCCATACTTCCCCTCTTGTTTCACGCGCAGTGCTCTACCCCCATTTAGGCTCTTGATCTCTTCATAGGTAGGATCTAGCACAATATTTCCTTTTCGATCTACGATGCCCCACTTTTGTTCTTGTTTAAACAAGGCAAAAGCGTCTTTTTGGTCAAAATCCACAAAGAAGCTTAGGTATTCATAGCTAGGAGATTGGAGGATTTTGCCTGCTTCATCAACAATTCCCCATCGAGAGCCTAGACCTTCTACTTGTTGATAAAAAGGGAATACTTTTTTTTGTGCGGAAAGAGGTAGGAGTAAAAGGCAGAGACAGAAGGTGCAAAACCACTTCTTCATGATTAGAGATATGTTGGGTAGGTTAATTATGCAGGAAAGATAAGTTTCTCTACTTCCAAAGCCCATATTTCTGCCGAGGTTGAGACATGAGTTGTCATGGCTCGCCTTGCGAATCCTCTATTCTATTCTTTCCAAACCTTTTTCTGGACCAAGCGCTGGCCAGCCTGATAGAGGCAAAACTGGTAGAGGCCTCCACTGATTTCTGCTAGGCTTATTTCAAATTCGGGGACTCCCTCCGGCCAAGCAGCTCCTTTGATGGTTCTACCAAGGCCATCCAATAGCTTCCATTCATACTCATCGGCAGGTAGGTGAGATAGGTTGACTCTGAGACGATCTTTTACGGGGTTGGGATAGATGCCCAATCGAAGGTCCTGCCAAGATGGGTTAGCTCCTTTGCGAAGTTGACTGATGAATCCTGGGCCTACCTTAAAGCTAGCTACCTGAAATACTTCTTGGGTTTGTTCATCTTGGACAAACGCGACCAAAGAGAGGTTTTCCAACTGGTCAAAAAAGACTTCCCCAAGATCGTAAGAGCTGGGGTCCACCGATAAGAAAAAAGGGCGGTCCGGACTGATATCGTCTATTCTAAAACCCGCTGGATTGGGGATCATGGTCCGCACATAGTTAGGGATCTGGATTCCATCAAGCATGACTTCATCTTCTACCAGGGCGACCATCAAGCGCATCGGAGACGCTGCAATTTGGGATTGAAGACTAAGTTCTAGCCTGGCTTCGTCATAACTTAGGCGGAAGACGGGGTCTTCCAACAAACGCAGGTTGATGCTTTCTGGCCTTAACTCTAAGCCCGAGCCATTGAATTTAGATCCATCAAAAAGAAGGTTGGGGACACTTAAGTTAGTGGGAACTCCGTAGGTAAGCCCCCTTGCACCTCCTGCAACTTGAGGGTCAGGCCAGAGTGGGTAGGTGATGATTTCTAAATCTTGCTGAAAAGGGGCCAGTAAATCTAGGATCAACTGCCACTCTTCCATGCTTACCTGGTCGAGGTTGGTAAAGATTTCGATCAATGCTTTTTTCTCACGCTCCACGACCTTGAAATCCCTAAAGGCAAATCCATCGAGGGGGGTCTGCTGGCTGGCGTCAGTAGCAAAAGCCATTCTTAGGCGAAGACTAGCCAATACCTCTGGGGCTAAAAAGTCTAACCTGTGTCTAGCCTTTACCCAAGTTGGATCTTGCCCCGACCAGCCAAATTGCTGGTCGTTACGCCCACCAGGATTGCTTACGATGCCCAGCTCATCGTACCAGTTTAACCCACTTGCAACCAGTGTTTCCTCAATTAAGCCCAGGCTACCAATCCCTGTCCAACCATCATTGCCATTCTGAAGATACTGCAAAATGGCCCCATCGAAGCCCTGTTCGGTTTGGGATTGGTAGGTCATGCTAAGCATAGGGCGGTCAAACTCACTCAGATCCAAACAGGGACTGTTGAGGTCCTCCACCAGGTTATTGGGGTAAGGGGCATCCAAGTCTGTGACCCAAGCTTCCTCAGCCCCTTGAATGATATTTCCCTGTGGAATCCCCCATTCCCAGTACTGACTAGCGGGGGCAGGCTGCCAGGCAGGAGTAAGGTCGCTCTCATCACCAGGTCGAACCACGGGATTGGACAAGATGCCTATTCGTCTGGTCAAGGTGTCATTACAGATTTCATTTACTCCTACGATCAAGCTTGCGTCAAAAAAACCTGACTGGCCATACCGGTGAAGGGGCGAGGGCAAAGTAGAGCTATCCCCATCGCCAAAATCCCACTGCCACTGATAGGGGATGGCACTTTGCAGCAAAGCACTGTCAGGCAAAAACTCTGTACCTCTCTCTGCGCAAGCATTGAACCACGTAAAGTCGGCGATGGGGGGTTCTGCAATGCTGGCAATGAGCTTACCATGGCTCACACTGTCTTTGGTCTGGTTACCAAAAATCTCTGCGGTCCCTGCCAGTCGTAAGATGCTGGCCGTATCCTGTGGAGAGGCACTTTCATCGGTGGTGGTCACCCTCAAGCCTCGGATGGTGAGTACATGTGGCGTCACCTTTTCTGATCGATTGTAAACGATCAAAATGATGCGGGTACTGATGAGGCTTTCCGTGATTTCCATGTCGGAGGAAGCGAAGGGAGTAAGAGTAATTTCCCCAACATTGGTTTCAAATTCATAGCCATCTGGAGCGGTGAGTATTAAGGTCCGTTCTTCTCCGGGTAAGATGCTGCCGCCTGAAGAATCGGCTATCACTAAGTCTCCCAGCTCGGTATATACATTTTCCCCTTTACAGATGCGGCTGGAAGGAATGGCCATTTTTACCGTTTGCCTTTCAAAGGCCCCAATATCAGCCAGACCTTTGCGGGGAGTCCCTCTCTGGTCTACCAAAAGGGTATCCAAGGGATCGGCCCGATCTAAAGCGAGTCCTCGGGCACCTAAGGCATGGGTTTGAAGGTTGTTACCTCCTAGGTTATTGGCTAGAGGGGCAAGGTCTAGCCTAAGGGTGTCTCTAAACTCTGCTCGTACAATTAGGCCATTGATAGAATTGCGGGCATAGGTTTGAAAGTCGGTGGTATCAGTCAAAAATGAATCTAGCGCCGCCTGCTCCGGATTTTCAATAATACTGTATGAAACCGAACTGATGCCCGCCTCTGGAACCGAATCTAGTGCGATGTGGACATCTGGTCCTTTCACTCCCAGATTACGGGCGATGAGGGAGTTTGTGATCACTAAGGTATCTTGACTAAAGGTTTCGTTGATGGCTACTCGGCTGTAGATGCCACCACCACCCAAAGATTCTATGCCTTCGTTGGATAAGTTGTTGAGGATGGTGCAATGGTTGATGTAGATCTTTCCAGACCTTGGAAGATAGATTCCACCCCCTGCGGTAGAGTCCCCCAAAGCAGAATTGCCAGAAATGGTGCAGTTAATGAGTTGAGTGGTTTCGTCGGTAAAGGCAGAGCCTGCCTCAACGTATACCCCTCCGCCTTGCCCATTGAGGGTGGCAGAGTTGTTAATGATGCTGCTGTTAAGAGCCGTGAATCGACCTAAGGCATAAACTCCGCCTCCCCATTTCGCAGCAGTATTGCGATTCACATTACAAGAAGTGAGGACTAAGCCTACAGAATCTGGGGAAAAAACACTTCCTGAAGATGAATAGATCCCACCTCCCCTCCAGGCAGCACTGTTCCCTTCAAGGTTTGTGTTGACCAACCGACAAGTCCCTCCACTGTTGTAAAGCCCCCCCCCATCAATGGAATTGTTATTCACCAGGCCTACTTGATCGAGAAGTAAATAACCTGAAGAGTTGTGTATTCCTCCTCCCCCCTCTCTATTGGCGGCACCATTTTGCTCTATGGGGGTTTGGTGGATAACCAAGCTCCCAAAGTTACCTATTCCCCCTCCCCCACTAGAAGAATTGTTTCCCCTGATCTCCCCCCCTATGATCTCCAGATTTTTCAAATTAAGTAAGCCTCCCCCTAGGTTAATGGGGGGAGATGATCCGATAAAAGATCCACTGGCGCTGTTTCCATTGATTCGGGTATCTTCTATCCTGGCATAGTTGGCACTGACCCATAACCCCCCTCCATTGCCTCCTGACTGAAAGTCGAAATTTGATTCGGCGGTATTACTGAAAAAATCACAATCTGATATCCAGAGACTATCCCCTTGGAATAACAACCCGGCTCCATCTCCACCGATGATATAATTGTTGACCAAACGAGAACGTTGCAAGGTCAGCTTTCCTCCGTCAGAAAAGATAGCCCCCCCATTCCCCGGTGCTTGATTGGGGTCTCCTCCAGACCGATTACCGCTAAACAGGCAGTCGTAGATCTTCATTGATCCCCCCGCTTGGTAAATCGCACCCCCATCTCCCCCATTCGCATCGGTGGATAAAAACTGAGAGTTTCTGGCGACCAATTCCCCTTGGTTCAAGTAGAGCACTCCACCCCTCATAAATCCCGCTCCAATGGCAATATTGGAGGCTAATTCAAACAAACAATTGTCAATGCTTGCGTAGCCCCCGTCGAGGAAAAGTATCCCACCTCGAAGCTGGTCGCTGAATGCCCTACCACTACATTGCATGAGCCCAATGCTGTCACCCACATGATAGATGTGCCCTCCGTAACCTACAGGATCCAAGTTGTTGAAATCTACCCTTTCGAGCTGGAGATGGTTGGCCTCGCTATAGATTATTCCTCCCATTCCAGAAAAAGCAAATACTTCGAGCAATAGGTCGCGCAATTCAAGCCTCACCCCAGGTCCGACGTGGAGCATGCGATTGGTCGCAATAAACAGTTTCAACGGAGTTGCGCGTAAACTATCACCTGGTAACCTTGCTCCATCGATGACGATGCTACGCAGGATGTTCAAGGAATCTTTATCTGGATCTAGTTGGTCGAAGTTGCCACTGAAAATAATGCTGTCCCCATCTTGCACAAGGTTGTCGAGGACATACCTAAGGTCCATATTCTGATAGCTGGGGTCAGTGTAGAGGGTGTCCTGGGTATCATTGGACCAGTAATCAACTACCCAAGTGCTTTGGGCATGTATCCATCCTCCAGTGATAAACAGGAGAAGAAGAAAAGCCTTGTGACAAAGAAGTGTTTTATTCATGCTAGAGAGGGTTTCGAATCTGCAAAAAAGGCTTGGACTAAGGTTTAGAGGCTGTTTGAGTTTGGGCCGTAAACTGAACCCCTAAGCAGCCTCTTAGGGGTCTACATGTCCATCTTCGTCTACCTGAATGAGGCTGATCATGTCATTTTCACGGAAGTAAAGGGTGCCGACGAAAGTAAAGGCATCCACTCCATCGAGTTCTGGGGTATAAAGTAAAGGACCTGCTTTCCCAAAGCCTTCGGCTAAGCCATTGGGCTCCAGAGGAGGGCCAAATACTTGGGACCAGCCTGAATCGGGATTGCTGCCAAGCACTCTAACTAAGGTAGCCCGCCCTTTAAATGATCCAGAAACAAGATAATCTCCTCCAGGGATGCGGTTAATGAATAGCTCCTTTTCAAGCTCTGATCCCACCAAGCTAAAGCTATCTGGCAAGGTGATTACCCGCCGCTTGGCTAGATCGCGGTCTAATTCATACAACCTGGCGAGGCCATCGAAACTTAACGTGGCCACGCTCAATTCTTCCCCTTGTAGAATCAGGTCCATACCTGGGCTGAAGTTTCCTCCCCCGGCAATGAGTTCCCGCTGGAGAATACCACCCGCTTGATCCAGTTGTACCACCATGGGGTTGAGCTTACTGGTATTACTTCCATCTGGGAAACTGGTACTCATGAGCAAGTCAAGTTCTCCATTTTCCCGAACGGCCAGGGCCTGCCCATAATCGCCACCACCGTATCCTATTACTTTCCGCCATTGTTCGCGCAGATTTCGATCTAGCTTGACGACCAATGCGTCCCATTGATCTTGCAAGGGATCATATCCTTGCTCACTTTTGGCTTGACTCAAAGAATCGGTATAGCCGCACAGATAGATATCTCCGGTGGCGGCAATGGCCAATCCTCGGGCTCGCTCACTGAAATCTGCTCGACCGACTACCAGTTGATAGCGCTGTAATACCTGCCCTTCTTGACTCAGTTCAATGAGAAACAGATCTTGTTTGGGGCCTCCATCTGTCCCTGCGGCTAGCCATTGGGCTTCAGCTAGGACCAGCAAGGTCCCATTTGGGGTTCGCTCCATGGCTCGAGCCGCCAGCGCGTCAGGTATGCCGGGATAACCTGCATAGAGTTCTGCTTGATCCGCAAAGTCTCTGGGAGAAAAGAAAAACTGGTCTATGAGCTTGCCCCGTAGGTCTGTCTTGAGCACGGTCAGGATTTGGGTGTTGGGTAATTGGTAATCACCCAATACATAGAAGTGCTCATCCTGCTGCACCAAGTCAATTCCTGCATCTTGATTCGGCCCACCAAAGTATTTAATGAAATAAGGATCACCGTTGGAACGGTTTGCATCCCATATGAGGTCAGGGTTGCAAGCACTCCAAGTCAAAATGGCCAGCCAAAGGCCCAAAAGTACATGTTTTCTCATCTCTTTTTGCTGATCGGATCTAAGGGACGGGGATGGTAAAAAATGTGTTTTATGCCTATGCTCAAGGCGGCATCGCCCATCCAGAAGTCATTGCTGAGGTAGCCAAAGTCATAGACCAGGGTGGGATCACTGGCTCTAAAAGTCGCCATGCTGTGGTTTCGCAAAAAGGTAGTTCCGCGAAGGTCCATGGTTACATAGTTGAGGCCAAGTTTGAGTTGTAAGCCCACTCCTGCCATGAAGGCCAAATTGAGTCTGGTTCTCAAAAAACCTCGCTGGGTGATACCGTCTTGGGTGAAGTCAAATCGTTGAAGGTTATAGGAGTCAATGTTGAGTCGGTCTTCGGGCAGGTCAACATCGTCCGTGCGGCGGCTCAAGTTGCGAAACCTCGCATCTACCAGTACACTGGGGGCCGCTCCTACAAAAAGATAAGGCACCAAGCTCCGCTGTTTGAGCATCTGGCGTCCTGGTAGGTTATATACAATGCCGAGTGGAAAGGAGAGCCAGCGTTGGACTTCCGTATAGTTGAGCACCGCAAAGTCAAAGCGATCCTCTAGCTCTTCTCCAGAAGGGTGCCCCAACTGGCCAGTTTGGAAATTCTTTATGTATTGATGCCTTCTTTGCTGGTAGAGTAGCTCAGCACGTACATAGACATTTTCTCGGTGTCCCAATGGCTGCTCCCAAGCTAGACCAACTTGTACGTCCAATTCGGCTGAATGCTGTTCACGCGCATTCTGGTCTACCGAAAAGCTACGAACAAGCAAAGGTCGTGCAAAATTTCCCCCTACTCTGAGTTCAATTCTACCTTTGGGCTCTGTATCAAAGGTTTGGTATAAAAAACTGAGCTCTGCTGGATCAATGGTGGTATCGGGTACAAACTCGGGGTCTACCCTGAGTAAAGCCAAAAAGGTGCGTCGGGCATCATCTACTTGATCCTCGTACAAGTGTACGATGGTCAGCAGCCTTAAGGCCCGGACCCGCTCGGCTTTGGAGAATCCATTGCGAATGCAGGGGTCAAGATCTGGGATCCGGCTAAACAGGCCGTCTAGGTAATTTTGTTCTGCCTGAATGAGCAGCTTAGCACATTCTGATACCTCGGTAGAGGCCAAGGAGTCTAGTCGTCCCATGACTTGAGCCTGACTGTGAATCCATAGACCCAGTATCAAGAAGATGAAACACGTAATCAGTTTTTTCATAGATGAAGAGCTAAGTAGACAGGGAGATGTGGCAAGCTGAGACTTTGAGGTAAAAACTCCAGATAGTCAGGCCATTACACCAATTCCTTCACCCCGATTGACACTGTTCTTTTGACCTTCTGTTTAAGCTGAGCAAAATCGCTACATCCTATTGGCCTAGCCAGGGTATATGCCTCACTGGCAAGACATACGGGCTTCATAGGGCACCCCTTCCCCCACGTAAAGTTCCCATTCTTTGGGGGTGATTTCGCGGGTAAGCAAGGCGCAAAGCACAGGCTGCATCAGACCAGGTTTACTCGGCCAGCGTTTTACCGCTCCGGTCTCTAAGCCAACAATGAGTTCCTTGCCATCTGGAGTATAAGTCATAGAGGTCACGTAGCCGGGATGATCAGCTAAAGGGATGGGAAGTTGGTTTTGACTTTCCAGGTTCCAAAGCTTGACACTTTTATCTCTGCTGCCCGAAGCAAGCTGTTTGCTATCTGGACGGAAAGCTAGGTCGCTGACTTTTTCTTGGTGCCCTGTGCGAATGATTACATCTGAATCATCGCGTAGGTCTTTTAGATAGATTCTCCCCCGTCGATCCCCAAAGGCGAGCCATCGCTGATCGCTGCTAAAAGCGACGGCGGAAAGTCCTGTATTTCCCTTGGCGTCTATGACGTAGGGCTCAAGTTCTTCCTGGTCTAAGCGCCATAGATAAAGTTTTCCATCCCTTCCCGCCCCAGCCAATAAGCTGCCATCCAACAAGATGGCAATGGCTTCTATGTCTGCGGTATCTAGAACTACCACCTCATCCCCTCTAATATGCCTCAGAACTCCATCCTTACCAATAGCGATGAATTCGTCATTTCCAGGTACGGGGACTAAATCAAGGGTTTCTGGGAGGCGGTTCAGGACCACCTGCTGATTGCCAATCCAGTCTTCTTGGGGGATACGAGTGGTACCCAGGCTTACTTGGGCTACCGCTAAGCCGCCTCCTTCACTGAACGCCAAGGCTCGTTGAGGCTGATAAATTCTTGCTAATTGTTCTGTCTGACTCTCTCCGGCCCAGCGCCGGCGAATCACTCGGCCATCACTGCCTACGGTGTAGAGAAATTCTCCGGCTTGGTCAAAACTTAAACCCCGTACTCCTCCACTGCTATGAAACTGGCTGAGGTTGAACCCATCTCCTTGAAGAGCTTTTAGGGCTTCGTAGAGTCCCTCATATATATCTGGATCGTAGCTAGGGCCTTGCGCACTGTCATTAAACAAGTAGGCTTGGGTGGCCAAACTGCCTTTAAGGGCGGGTTCTTCTACTTGGCGAGCTTTATTGGCGAGGGATCGAGCTAAGGCACGTCGAGCTGCTTGGGCCGCTAGGCGTGCATCTCGCTCAGCCCGATTTTGGGCGGCCAGAGCCGAGTCTCCTCTTACCTCTGCCAATTGTTTGGCTGCCAAGGCCGAGTCTTTGGCTACCCGGGCCAATTCTTCATTAGCCAGTGCCTCTGCCTCTTTGAGTTTGGCTAGGGCCTCATTTAATTCTGCATTTTTTTGAGCTGCGATGGCCACCACTTTTTGACTGTCGGCATCTGCGCGGGCTAGTTCTGCCTCCCTAGTCTTGAGGTTGGCTCGGTTGCTTTCAGCCATGGCTACTTCCGCGGTAGAATCGGCACGTCGGGCGTTTGTTTCCGCAATGGTGGCACTTTCTAGGGCGTTTTGTCTAGAGATTAAGGCAAATATGCCAAAGGCCAAAATCAGCAAGCCTGCAATCACTCCGGCTATCCGGAGGTTGCGGCGAAAACGGAGGTTTTTCTCTCTTTGCCTACGACTGGCCTCTATGAGGCGAATCTCTGTATCAGTCCAGGCAGGCATGCCCCGTTCTCCCGATTCCACAATGATCAGATCCGTTTCGTCCAAAATGGTATTGGCATCATTCTCCAGCTCTACCACTTTGTTTTCCAAAATCCTTGCCGCACGTTGACCAGGAAGATCTGAAAGGCGAAAGCGTTGCTGAACCAAAGGAGCCAAGGTGTCGTGAGCCAAGCCCGTGGCCTCGTAGCCAGCATCTGCTAAGAGATAGAGATTCTTGAATAGACCCAATAATTGGTCTAGGTTTTGGGCATCTTGGTTGTGATAGCGATCTAATAAGGCGGCTCTCGTTTGACTGCCAGCAGTACCCAGCTCAGTAGTGTGCGCATACAGGACGTCTAGTGGGAGGCCCGAATGATATATGGTGGGATGAAGTCGCTTTATTTCTTCCAATTGCTGGTCAAGGAAGTCTCCCATTAGGATTCCCTCTCGTCTTAAATGCTGGTATTTGGCTACTGAGAAAAAGCGATCCTGATCCTGTTCAGTGAGCAGCCACATCTTAGTGAGCAGGATCTGTAGAACCGGGGCAATGGGTGAATCTTTGTCTTCTAAAAGGTCATCCGCGATAATCTCTCCGAGGGTGGGTTCCACCGTCAATCGGTATTGGCGCTGTAAGCGCTCACTGCGCGAAAGTCCTTGAACCACTTCAACGATGTCTTTTCGCTCCAAATGTTTCAAGAAAATGCCCTCGCGGGGGATCTGAAGTTTTTTGCAAACTTCCTCGATTTCGGGGTGATATTCCTTGCGAAAACCTAGGATGAGTTTGCCGAGAGGAGGGCGGCCTGACTGACCAAATATGTTGCTGACTCCAGCCAAAAAGTCTTCCAGTTCTCGAGGATCCTGTGGCCTGGGTTGGGTAAAGACTTCTTCTACCTGATCTAGCAGGATAAGTAGGGGTTTTCCATCGGATTCAAGGGCCTGCCAGCTTTTCTTGAGGCTTTGGCCAAAACTAGATAGATCAGATGGCTGATACCGATAAGACGGGGAAGTAGAGCCCTGACTTTGCAATTGCTGGAGCAACTGCTCCAGGGGACCTCGCTGGCTAGGAGGCAGGCCTATCACCAGACTTTCAATTTCTTTGATTCGACCTTCCACGTCTTCGACAGGCATGGTGGCTTCATCTTCTTCCCGGAAGTTGGCTTGGTATTGCTCTCTTCCTTGCTCCAATGCCGCTTCCAAGGTTCCCAATAGCCCTTGAGTGAGGCTTCGTCGGATGTAGATTACTCGACAGGTTTGTTCTAGTCGGGGTAGGACTCCTGCATCCAGCATGGAAGATTTTCCGACCCCAGATTGACCATAGAAGAGGATTACAGGAGCAGAAGAAGGGGAGGTGGCACGGTCATATAGATCTCTAATGTAGTAGGATCGGCCAAAGAATATTTCTGCCTGATCACGCGTGTATCGCTCTAAGAACCGGTAGGGTTGTTCGGGTAAATGTTGTGAAGGAAGTAGCGGAAGGCCAAAGAGTGGGTTTTCTACCGCTTCAGGTAGGTTCCAATCTTTAATGACTTCAGCGCCATCTTTTACGTGTAACTCCCACGGTTCTCGACTGGCCGCCAAGTCGGTGTCTTCGCCCTCCCAAAATAGGCTTCTGGTTTGCCCACCAAGCCGAATCTGAATTTCGTCTTGAGCCTCCTTCCAAGCCCTCATGAGGGTAGCGCCTTGCCCTAGATTGGCATAAAATCGAGTAGCCAAACGGGTGGCTACATCATCTGAAATTGCTTGAGAGGTGCCTATTACGGCGGGGACTCCCGCTTCTACCAATTCCTTTGACTGTTGATAGGTGGAGCAGCCATTCAGAAAAATGAGACTCAATCCTTTTTGGCCAGATAAAAAAGATACCAGCCCATCTCCATGAGCGACCTCATTGCTGCCTTGGGCACTTTCTAGACTTTCCAGGAGCAGTTGATAACCATCGGCATGACCAGCAAAATGGAAGATGCCAATCCGATCTTGGTAACGAGATTTCTGGAAGGTATTGAGGATGACCTCTAACGTTGCGTTTGATTCTACCACGACCTCGCAAAGCCCTGCTTCCTGAGCGGGTTCAAGAGCTTCACGGATTTGGGCCTGCTCTTTGGCTAACCCACGGAGGTAGCGAGATTCAGTTTCTCTTTCGTTGGCAAAGGCGAGAAATATAACCGGAATTTGCGCCATGATCAGAACAGGGATAACTAAGTGATTCCTACCTGATTAATGCCGTGTGGCAGATCAGGTATGGCTATTCATAGTGCGGCTATCAGAAAAAGGAACCAAACTGGTATACAGTCAGCGGCAAGGGGGTTTTTCTGGGGTCTGGCTTTTTCAATATGAGGAATATTCCCAGCAATGGCAAATAGGGGCTATGGCTACATCCATTCCCATTGGAGCAGAATTCTCAGAGGGGCAGCTCCCCAGCGCGTTATTTGGGATTCATTCAAAAGCCAATTTTGGGGAGACCAACCCGCGGCAAGACGTAGTTGACTCGGTGTATCAGAGACTTGATATCTCAGGCCCAATATTCCTTGCCATTGCCCAAACAAGTCTGGAGTAAGTCCCGCCCCAAGCCCCAGCTCGGCATTCAGTCGATCTCCCATCGGCCATCCCTGAGTCAGGGTGAACTGTGGCAAGATGCGGCCAAAGGCATCTCCACCTTCAGCGGCCGTTCGCAGCAAAAAACTGCCTTCCAACGCGGGATAAAGGGCAAAACCATCTCTCCATATGATGGGACGCTCCCAACGTACCGAAATTCCTTGGGCAGTTTCGTAAGGGCTTTGGCTCCACCAGGTTTCGCCTCCCCCCCACCATTGCCCTTTGCGTGGTTTCTGCTTAGGGTCCTTGCTTTGCCATCGGTAAACCAATCCAGTTTGAACCTGGGTCAAGTCCCGGCTGTTAGCGCTAGCGCGCCCCAGTAACCTTGCTACAGATAGTTGCCAACCCCAGCGAGATCGCCCCCCAAAGGCCATGCCTGCTATCCTTAGCCAGAGTTCAGGCGATTGGGGCAGCAGCAGTTCCAGGGCCGAATGGAAGCGCCAGTTTTTTCTTCCTGCATTGATTCCTGGAGCCAAAAGCAGGGCTGCTTGATCACTCTTTCGCTGGCGACCAAAGGTAAAACTGGGGTGCCAAACCTTGCCTGCTTTGCTCAAGGGGAAAAGAACCCAACTAAGGAATCCTACGTCACTTACCAGGCCTTCCTGCTGATAAAAGATCAACCCTGCCCCTGTAAGCACAGGCAGTCCATCTTCTCCTTTTCGACTTGGGCCCAAACCATAGGCGAGGCTGCTTTCTAGTGCGTATTGAAAGCGTTGATCCGACTGAAAAGGATTGGTTCGTACGCTCAATCCTAGCCGAAGTAGAAAGTTTGTCTTGGCGGGAAAATACCGGATGCCCACTCGACTGAGCAAAGCAAATCGAGACAAGGGCCTAGGAATTCGCAAACACCCTATTGGGTCGGCACAGGCATCGACAAGGATCATCCTCCGCAACCACTGGGCTCCTAGTGATAGATCTGTTTGCCAACGAGGACTGGCTGATGAGTCCAGATCGAAGAGCTGATAAGCTTCAATACCAAGATTCCAGTGCCAGGGATGTCGCGGAAAGGACCGCTCTCCCAAGTCTAGCCTTACTTGTCCTATGTGCAGTCGACTACCCCAGGTCAATCGCCTTTGGCGCAATAGATCCAGCTCTATTTCCCATTGATCAGGTTCTGCCAAGGACCAATCAGAATCAAAGGGCGCATAGAAGTTTTGAGAGCGAAAAACCCTTAGGGACTCTTGAGCCGGTCCCAACTCCTGTGCGTGGAGACCCAGACATAGATTTAGCAATAAGATACCACAGAGATATTTCATAGGCTGGAGCTTGATGGGAAACGGCTAAGAGGCTAACGGAGAGGGACTGGTCCCTTTTGTTTTCCAAACTTAAAACCATTGTTGCCCCACTTTCCCTAAGATCAAAGATTCCCATCTTTGCTTCGAAAGTCAGCCCTAGGCCAAACATATTGATTGATCTAGGGTCATAACTCAAAATCTGCCTTCATGTCTGCCAAATATCGATTGACCACCTTTTTGTTCCTGGGACTCTTTTGTCTTATCGCCTGCCGGTCTTGGCGACAGACCAGCTACCGCTTGGATAGGACCGAATCAGAACAGCGGCTTCCTGAAAATCCCCAGCGAAGGGGTGGTGATCCAGAAGCAGGTTTTGATTACTTGGTGACAGGGGACCATGTGGGCAATGGGATTCCCATGCCGGAATACTTCAAATTCTTTGGCGAGACTTCGGACACGATTTTGTACCGAGAAGGAGACAATGCACGGGTAAGCTACTCTAGCAATGTATTTGAGCTGGACAGCGGACTCAAAGTAGTGAGTGGCAATTGCTTTGTATGCCATGCAGCTCGGATAAATGGAAACTTGATTTTCGGTCTAGGTAACAGTTTTGCAGATTTTACAGAGAACCAACGGCCACTACTCTCGGCCATGAATTTGTACATAAAGAGTAAATATGGCAAAAAGTCACGGGTATGGGAGATGTATGAAGAGCAAGCCAAGTGGCTAGAGGCTGTTGCGGCCGGTGTCATTATGCCTAATCGAGGCACCAACCCCGCCTTTCGCCTGGAAGAAGCGGCCATCGCTTATCGCGATCCGCGAGATTTGGCCTTCAGGTCCGATCCTTGGTATCAATTGAGTGAGCCTGCTATAGGCACGGATGTGCCTCCGCTGTGGAACGTAAAGAAAAAAAGGGCGCTGTATTACACGGGTGCTGGTCGTGGGGATTTTACGAAACTGCTGATGCAAGTATCGGTATTGGGCATACACGACAGCACAGCGGCGCGCCAAGTTCAGCAGCGATTTGTAGATGTACTAGCCTGGTTGGAAGCCTTGGAGCCACCGAAATTTCCGCAAGCGGTGAATCGGGAATGGGCCCTGCAAGGCGAAAAGATCTTTGGCTTGCACTGTGAAAAATGCCACGGAAGTTATGGGAAGGAGGAATCATACCCCAATAAACTCATCCCTTTGACAGAGGTGAAAACAGACCCAGCCTACGCGGCCTACACCATTCAAAGCACCTTGAATGAATGGTACAATGGCAGCTGGTATGGGCAATCTCCTACACCTGCTCGTTTGGAGGATTACTATGGTTATATCGCTCCTCCACTAGATGGAATTTGGGCCACCGCCCCGTACCTGCACAATGGCTCGGTACCGGATCTGGCGGCCCTCCTTAACAGCCGCGAACGGCCTACCTACTGGACCCGTAGCTATGATAGCTATGACTTCAATTACCAACGAATTGGCTGGAATTTCCTCCAGGCTGATAATGGGAAAAATCCCAACACCTACGACACCACTCGGCCTGGGGCTTCTGCTCAGGGCCATACCTATGGTGACGTTCTCAATGAACAGGAACGAAAAGTCCTCTTAGAGTATCTGAAAACGCTCTAGCTTTGGAGTTAAGGGAGTTAAGGGAGTTAAGGG
>CAZFPQ010000018.1:0-46805 GCA_964521065.1 uncultured Bacteroidia bacterium
AAGCCGATGGCATCCAAGGCGTTACCGTTAAGCTGCGCAAAGCCAACGGAGGAAACGTGATTCAAACCCGTACGACCAACGCCGATGGATTGGCCACCTTCACCAACGTGCCAACCGACATCGCCGTCAAGCTGGAGTTTGTCAAAAAAGACAAGCACGCCCGCACCCAGGCGGATCAAGGAAGCAACAAGGCCATTGACTCGGATGCGGATCAAAGCACTGGCCAAACGGCATCTTTCCAATTGGTAGGCGGAACTGTGACTGTTGACACGGTGGATTGTGGACTCTTTGCCCCCGGCACCATCGTCACCCGGGTATGGGACGACCTCAACGCCGATGGCAAGCAAAACTCCGGTGAAGCCGATGGCATCCAAGGCGTTACCGTTAAGCTGCGCAAAGCCAACGGAGGAAATGTCATCCAAACCCGTACGACCAACGCCGATGGATTGGCTTCCTTTACCCAAGTACCCACTGACATTGACTTAAAACTAGAGTATGTCCTTAAGAGTGGATATGCTTACACCCTGGAAGGTGCAGGTAGCAATGAAGCCATTGATTCCGATGCCCAAGTTGCCGATGGATATACCACGGCTTTCCACCTGACTCAAGGCAGTCAGATCCTAGAAACCCTTGATGCGGGGTTCGTTGTCAGTCAGGCTCAAGCTCGCATGGCAGGAGATGATAAAGCGTTGGAGGAACATCAAATCCAGATCTACCCTAATCCTACGGAAGGCTTGGTCATCCTTGGTTTAGAAGTAGACTACCAAGAGCTGAGCGTGTTAGACGTAAGGGGCCGAGAATTGATGAAACAGCCCATCGAAGAAGGTACCCGTAAGCTTAAGCTTGATCTAGGTGATCTTTCTCAGGGTGTATACATCCTTCGCTTGACTAGTCAGACTGAGGTAGTCACCGCCAAGGTGAGTAAGCAGTAGTAGCGAATCATGAGCGCGGAAGGCCTTCCGCGCTCATGATTCGAGTTTTTTGTGTTAGGTAAAAAGAATGAGTCACCTGCTTATTGGGTGACTCATTTCTTGCTAAAACGATGGAGGTCTAAACGATCTTCATCACTTACCAACGCCTCACTTTCTATCGATTTAGCACTTCACTACACGATTTTTCAAAGATGCCGTTATGTTGAGCGTTCAGGAGTGAAAAAGGTGATGAGCTATGGTAAAACGTAGGCAAGTCCAGCCCTCCTTCGCTTTGTAACTCCACTGAACCTCCTTATCGGTTTTATATAGGCCTTTGGTATCAGAACTATCTCCTAAAGAATTTTCAAAGCCCAAGGGTACTTGAACCGCTTACCTTGACTGGCACTAACTACCCCCATGATGGTGGCCACTAATTGTACCAGACCTAAGATGATGAGGGCAGGAATACCAATCAAAATGATGGAGAGGACCCCAGCGATGGCCAAGAAGATGACCATAGAAATCTGGAAGTTCAGGACATCACGTCCGTGCTGATCTACGGCAGCGGATTCATCCTTTTTCAGTAACCAAACCACCAATGGGCCCAGTACCCACGCCATGGGAACAAAGTAACCGATCAAGGCGGCGGCGTGTACCCCCGTTACCCAATCGCGCTCTTCCTTGCTCGTGAAGCTTGGCTGTTCTGTGTGGTAGGATTTTTCTTCAGCAGCGAACTCGTATGAATTCGACTCCAGGTTTTCGTCAATTTCCTCCCAGCGTTGTTCAGCCTCAGCAAAAGCTTCATCGGTCATGCGTTGGAAGGGATCTTTTTCTTCGTTACTCATGGGTTATTATATCTTTTGGGGTAAAGACGAAGGCTTGGGAGGGAAGGTTGGAAGGGAGGAGAGGATATTTGGTAAGCAAACAGCGAGCTAATAATTTATTTAGGGAGACAATATCTAGGCCTTCTTGGCATATGGAGGCAGCGAAGTCAGTAGCCTTTGGTTTTGGGTTTGGAACCCCTAATAACCAAAAGATAGAAACACGGCATGAAGCCTGTCTGAAGTGGCGATAAAAACCATCCTGCTTAACTACTGAGGCGGGTTGGATCGAAATCCGGCGGTCGGGGCGGCCTGCGTTAGGCCTGGGATTTCGAGCGTTTTTGCTCACTTTTTGCGCTCAAAAAGTGAGGCCCGCCGCAGGCGACACTCCACTTGGTAAAGGGCCCCAAATTAAAACGCTTTTGGCGGCCCTATCATCCTCAACTACCGAATAACGATACGCTCTCCTGGCGAATGGCTGCTGTATTCTGGCGCATAAAAGCACTGTAAACTGGCGATGCCATTAGAGAAGTCCCCAGCCAGATTGGCTCGCAAGTCGTACTCCAAGGTCCAAGTTCCTTGAGGCAAGCGCTCAAAGAAATAGTTCATCGAAGCGTCTCGGATGCTTCGGTAATAGCCCAATCCGTTTTGGTATTGATAGCCCGAAAGGGCATCCACGGGCTCTAGCCCAGCACCGCGCAGGTCTTTGAAATGCACATAGCTCATGGCCCGGTCCACTCGGATCTCGACCCGCACCCGGATGCGATCTCCGACCTCCACTGGGTCTTCTTCGGTGATCGGAATGAGTTCGGGGCCTTGAGGGGTAGTTTCTACTTTGAAAAAAGACTTTCGTAGGCTCAAAGGGGTCTCGGCTCCCTCGATTTTGTCGAGGTCTTCGAAGTATTGCCAATACATGGCTCCCCAGGTAGGTCCAGGTTGGGGATTGTTAATTTCGATTTTACCTAAATCGGGATTGATTTCGGAACCTTGCCACTGGACTTGGTAATAGCCAGAACCCGCTTCAACTGCTTGCAAGGCATCTTGCTGGGGATCGATGACTTGGCGATTGACTTTTACTTCCACCCCTTGTTGAGCTTCTACCCAGTTTCCGCTGCTCACCAGCAGGGCATTGCAGGCCTCCACGGTGGCGCGGGTACTGCCCCAATCTTGGGTGCGCTTCTGCTGCAAGAGCCAGAGGTTCATCTCTTCTACTTCACTCTCGTAACCGCCAGCCTCGTGAAAGGCTTCGATTAGCATCGCCTGCCGCTCGATGGGCGCTTGGTACCAAAACCACCCTCGGTCTGACTTCCAATAATAGCCTCGGTTCTCCGTACGTACGGTATTTTCCAGCAGGCTGGTCAGAATTTCCTGGTTGACCTTATTTTTTTCTTTTCGCAGAAACACCTGAGCCAACATCCCTTGCTGGTAGTAGCCTTGATCCGGCCAGTATTTTTCGCCTTGTCCCAAGAAATAGCGATACGCTGGCTGGTTGACCGTGGCCACGCTTTGCTCGGGGAAAAAGGACCGGGCGTAGAGGTATTGAATATGGCTTGCCCTTAGGTTATCCTTCCCGATTTGCAGGGGGGTCTTGAGCAATTCGAGGTGATCTTTGGTGATTTCTTGATCTAGGAAACCCACTGCCTGGGTGATGGCTTGCCCCATCTCAGGATTGCCGGAGAAGTCCACCACCCCGAGCTGCTGTAAGTGGCCTAAACCAGTAATAATCAAGGTCGTCACATAACGGCTACCGGGCATGCCAGGAAACCAACTGAAGGACCCATCTGAGTTTTGGCGTTGCAGCAATTGGTCGAAGGCACTTTGCTGTTCCTGAGACATGCGATTGAGGTCAAACAACAAGCCCAAACGCTGCTTGCGCTCCCGATCACTGGCGGCATCCTGCACCCAAGGGGTCTCAGTCAGCAGCGCCGACTTCAGTTCTTGGTTCTTCTCCAACTGGGAGAGTAAGGCAGAACCTTGATCCTGGCTGCGCCATTGTTCGAAGACCCGCTGAAACTGGGGCTGGCTGTTGGCCAAGTGGGTCGCGAGGCTGTTGGCGTAGTAGCGACTGAAGATCTGCTCGGTGCATTCATAGGGATACTCCATCAGATAGGGCAAAGCCTGTAAGGCGTACCAAACTGGGTTTTCGGTGATTTCTAGCCTCACCTGATGATGGCGCAAAGTTTTGGAACGATCTGATTGTTGTAGGGCTTTGAAGGTAAACTTCTCCTTTTCGCCCCCCTTCACAATAAAGGGCATACTCTGGGTGACCAGCATGCGGTTGGTCAGTACCGGCAAGATCTTCTCCTCCCCATCCGCGAACTCTCCCGCCTGGGCGGTGATGCGCACCGCTACTGCCTGCACCCCTTCTGGCACTTGGATCTCCCAAGCGAGGGCTGTATTGGCTTGGGCAGCCACTTGGAAGGCCCGACCATTTTTGACGTTGGCAAAAGCTTGGTCTAGGGGCTGCATATTCAGGGCATCGAAGAGTTCCAGGTAGGCAAAGCCGGAGAGGCTGTCCTCGCTGAGGTTGCTGAGCTTGGCGCTCACGCTGAGGCGATCCCCCTCACGCATGAAGCGCGGCAAGTTCGGGATCACCATCAGGGGCTTCTGAGTCACTACTTCATCTTCTAGCATTCCCAACTTGAGGTCTTGGGTATGGGCCAGTCCCATGAAGCGCCAGCGGGTCAAGGCCTCGGGAATGGTGAAGGCCAACACGATTTCTCCTTGCTCGTTGGTACGCAGCTGGGGAAAGAAGAAGGCGGATTCTTGGAGATTGCGACGGGGGGTGATGGTAGGAGGAGGGGGTGGGCTTGATGCTTCGGGATCCCCATATTCTATGTTTAACCAGGAATTATCCGATACTGCATCGAACGTGTCAGGAATTCCATCTGTTGATTGGCTAGTATACCCTCTACTTGGTCTAAATTCATCATACTCTCCTTCTTCAACCGAAGGTGCAGGTGCAGCACTAAATACACCAGCATCATTTTTTTCTATTGATCTTGCCCCCCGAATCATCAACCTAGGCCGAACCACCCCAGTTACTACTACCTCATCCAAGCCACCAAAATTGCCACCCGTGTAAAAATTGAACCAATTGAGGCGGTCGTAGCTTTGGTAGCCTCTATTGCCTTGATAGCCCTCCCAAGCATTCACCAAGCGAGAAGAACCGAGTCCAAATTGATTGTTTTGCTGAATCAGGCGGCCATAGATGTTGGGATATAAGTCTAGACGCCATTGATGGGGGACAAAGCTTTCCAAAGAAGCATCATACAAGGTAGCTGCCATTTCTGCCGCCACTACCTCGGCTTGAGGTCCGGTGATTTTCAGGCGCCATTCTTCTTCTTGGCCAGGGAGCAAAGGACTGCGGAAGGTTTCCCAACTCAACTGTAGTTCTTTGTTGCTCCAAGGCACATCTAATCTCAGTTCCTGCCTTTGGAATTGGTTTTCCCGAAAATAACTCAGGTACACCGTCAAGCCTCCCCGGTGGCTTTCGTCTACAGGAATTTTGAGGCTTTTCAGACCTTGCTCTAACTTCACCCAACGGGAATCCAAGGCCCTGCGGCCCTGCCACAACTCATAGCGCAGGTATAGCTCGGGCTCCGAGGTTCTGAGGTCTAAGCGAATGGTCTCTCCAGGCTGAGCTTGGCTCTGGCTGAGGCTCGCATCCAGCCAAGTCGCCAAGGCAGGTTGCTCTGCTTTGGGGTCGAACAAAGTGAATACTTGCTCGACTGCTACTTCGCCATCTTGGGTCGTAAACTTGGCCAAATAGGCCCCCGGCTCCCAATCCTTGACCTGAGTCAATGACAAGCTGGGGTCTTCCTCGCTATCAACAGCTTGCGTCAAATAGGCCTCTCCTTGGCGGGGCCAAGCCTGTTTTTGATTCTCGCGGGCGTACACATCGTGGGGGAACAGCTTCCGATAGGGCCCCGCTTCGATCAAATATTGATCCGGCTGAGCCCACAAACGGTTGCGCAGCGCATTTGGGGGGACTTCGAGTCGGTAGATTTCCAACTTCCCTTGGGTCGGCAAAGGAGCCCCATTGAGGTTGCGGGTACGAATGCGCAATTCCCTAGGATCAGCTTGGGACAAACGTTCTGGGATATCTAGCTGTACTTCCTGTCCCACATAGCCTAGACGGAAGCTTTGCTTACCTCCCTGGGTTTCTCCGTTGAGATCCGTTACCTCTAGGCTGACTTCATAGCTAAATATCGGTTTATCCGACTCAGCGATTTTTTCGTCGGCCAAGGCCATAAAGGTGAGCTCAAACTTCCCTTCGCCGTCGGCCTTTAGTTCACCCGACGCAATCTCCTGCGCGGGGCTACTGGGCTGAGGCAGCCACCAGCGATACCAAAAGGGAAAGCGGGCTTGCCGCACGACCCGGTAGCTCACCGAAGCTCCATCCAGAGCTACTCCGCTATAGCTCTGGGCCATGCCCGTGACGGTGACCGAGTCATTCAGGACGGGTTCCCCCGCCAGCGGATCTAGCTTGACCTCGAAGGTGGGGCGCTTGTATTCTTCCACCCGAACCGAGACAGATCCTTGGTCCGTCATCAAGGTCATTTGCCCCGTCAAAACGCCTTGAGGAGCCGTGAAGCTTCCGTGAAAACTGCCGTATTCATTGCTACGCAGGTCCAGGGTCGCTACTTCTTGCGCATTCGCATCTAGCAAGCGCACGCTCACCGATTGGTTGATCAGGGGGGTAAATTGGGCTTCCCCTTGTTGCTCAGTAAAGATTCCCTTGAAGTAAATGGTCTGCCCCGGCCGGTAAATGGCCCGATCGGTGAAGAGGTGGATACGCTGGCTTCGTTCTCCCTGAGCAAAAACATCTCGGTAGGAGTTACTTTGGCGGAGGTACATGTTCTCGCTACGCAACACGTCGTCCCCTTGCTTGAAGACTACTTGCAGTCGGCGATAATCCTCTTTAGGATCTAAGATCAGCTCTCCGGCCTGATTGGTATTCAGCACCAGAGTCGGTTGGCTGGGTATCCGGTAATCCTTTGAAAAGTATACCTCTGCTTTCACATTGGGCAGGGGGGCACCGGTTTTGCGGTCCCGCAAGAAGAAATAATGCTTGCCATCTGGACGCAGTTGATATAAATATGCCAGGTTAGAAACCGAAATCCGCGAGAAGGCGACCGCCGATTGATCCAGCTTGAACTGGGGGTGATCGCTGATCAACAAATAATAAGAGCCTGCCTCCAAGTTGCTGATCATGTACTCGCTGCGGTGCGGGTGGTAATCTTCCGTACCGGGTAAGGGGGTCGAGCTAATCTGTAGCGGGGTGGCTCGGGTAAGTAGGCGGATCAGTTTGCGGTTGTCATAGTCGTTTTTCAGTTTCCGAATGCGGCTTTCTAGCTCTTCATCCAGGGGAATGATGCCTAAATAGGCCCTAGAGACATTTCGATACTGCAGCAGCACCCGAAAAGGCTGGCCAGGCAACTGAGCCGACTCGCTTTCTACGGCAAGGGCTTTGCGCTCAATCTCAGCTTGGACGGCTCGACAGCGATCTGCCCCCTGTGAGCGAGGAAATTTCTCAATGGCTTGGGTCGTCAATTGATGCGCCCTCAGGTAGGCCTGAGCGAGACGCTCGTCTTGCTGAAGGGGATCGTAGGCCGAAGCTTCGGCCACCCAAAAGTTTGCCAAGGCATGCATAGCCAAAGCCGAAGCAGGATGATCCGCTTGGTCCTGAATCAGCGCCTCCAAGGCTTGTTGATAGCTATCTTTGGCATCGGCTGATTGAGCTTTGGCGTAATTGAGTCGCATCAGTTCCGTATCCATCAGCGGATAGGGACTATCGAGCGTCAATTGATAGCTGGTTAAAGCTTGAAAGAGCTTCCATGTCAGATAGCTCCGGTCCTGGGGCAAGGAGTTATCAAGATCTAAGGCAATGAAGTCCGCCACGGGTAAAAAAGCCTGGTCAGCAGTAAGCTTGAAGCTTGCTTGGGCCTGGGGGAGTTGGGTGGCGTCGTTTGAGAGGAATTGCAACGCCCGAAAGGCCAGTAAGTCATAGAGACTAGGGCGATAGCGTTCTGAGCCTTCGGCCATGGCGAGAATGGCTTTATAATCTCGCACGGACACCTCCACTAGGTCCGTTCGATTTTCTACAGCCTGAAGGTGAAGTGCGGTGCTTTTTTCGAAGAAAGTTCGGGCGTCCCAAGTTTGAAAGTCATCTGGACTTTCGGCGACAAAGCTGCGCTGGTTGATTTCCCAGCGGTGGCTGATATAATAGCCAAAGTAGACTTCGGCCAACATGGACTGAAGGATTGCTTTGGACGGAAAAGGAGCGTCTTTGATTTCGTTTTGCAGCAAATCAACCGACAGAGAATCAGCCTTTTCTTCGATGCGCTGTTGTAACCCCAAGCGTTGTACCAGGGCTTTGAGGTATTGGGGCTGATTGTCTTGACTCTTCGCTTGGGATTGGATTGCTAGCACTTGATCCAGCGCAGAACGAGTTTGATTTTTGTCGATCAGGCGCTGGATTTCTTTCCATTCTGATCCAAAGTCATCCTGGGCGGACAGAGGGCTTAGGGGCATGAGTAAAAAAGTGAAGGCCAAACTGAATAGCCAGTGGTGGTTTTGCATGGATTCAGAGGGTTTGGGTGAATGTTTTCCAACAAGGGGTTGAATCAACGGGCTTGCCTATTTAACGGCAGATGTAGCTATATGGCTGATATTTCCAAGGGATTCCACAAAAATTAGCGAGCTCGGTTACAGGAATCAAGCAGCTTTTCTGCCTCTTGGTCATATAGAGGGGCTACTTTCTGCCAGTCATATTTCGACACTTCTGCCGCCAAGGCTGGATCAGGAAGCTTCGGATCCATCAAGTAAGCTCTTAGTTTAGACTCAAAATCTTCTTCTGCGTCATACCAGTGCTCTTCTGAGGCCAGGGTCAGGTGTTCTGGATAGGCCAAACTCCTTGGCAACAAAGGCCAGACTCCTGCGGCAACGGCTTCAACTACACTCAAGCCAAAAAAGTCATGCCTAGACGTGACGGGCAAGACCTGGGCTTTTTGAAGCCAGGTGTGATAATCGGCTCTACTTTCGACGAAGCCCCAATGCACCACATGAGCCGCCAAGTGGAAGTGAGCCCGAGAAAAAATGGCTGGGCTTCTGGCGTATGATTCACCCAACACCGCTAATCGAAATTTCAGTCCTTCCTCAGAAAGTTTGATCAAGATCTCGAAAAACAGCTCGGGGTTTTTGTCTTGTTCCCAGCGATGGTTCCACAATACCAAGGGAGGCTCATCCGACTGATCTTTTTGAGTGGGGAGAAAGTCATGCAGGTTGAGCCCCAAGGGAAGTCGGTGACTTTTGGCTTGAAGCTTAGTCACAGAAGAGAGACCACGGTAATCGGGAAAGGCTTTGAGAAAGGCGGGAAGGGCTTGGTGAAAGCGTTGCAGGTGATAGTGGGAATTGAACCAGAGGGCATCGGCGGCCAGGGCGCTGCGGTAATTGATGAAGGCGTAGTGTCGATCTCTTTGCTGAGCAAGGTCTGGATCATGGGGAGACCAAGGGATGGTGAGTTGATTTTCATGGAAATACAAAACCATGGGCACTTGGGCCAGGCTTTTTCGCGTCAAGGCCTGAAAGGTACAGAGGTCCAGCATGTCCGTACTCAGGATTAAATCTGGAACTTGATTTTCGGCCAGTACTTTCTCAGCCAACGCAATGGCCCCTCCCTGCATGCGCCACTTCCAGTACTTACCCCTTAGGGAAAAGACCTGGACCTCATGCTGGCTATGGCGCTGATACTCCTCGGCCCAATGCTGGTGCGAGCCCGCATGAAAAGGATTGAGTAAATAGATGAGCATAAGGGCCAGAAAACTTCACTGATGCATCAAATAATGAATATATGATAAAATGTCGGCTGGAAAGCTTTATGATGAAAATAAAACTGAATGTGTAAACATTATTCTCTTCATCCCGTTCAGTAATTCGGAATTTGGCTAAGCGTAGCAACATCTAGCCCTAAAAACTTTGATTTTTATCCAAACAAGTTTGGATGTTTGATTCGGTAAAAATTCATTTGCCTGAATCACAAGCTTTGTGTCCTTTATGAGAGTATCCGTATATCGCAAAGCGCACTTCAATGCCGCTCACCGCTTACACAACCCAAATTGGGACAACGAAACCAATCGCAGGGTTTTTGGCAAGTGTAACAACCCTAATTATCACGGCCATAATTACGACTTAACGGTCCGTGTAACTGGTGAGGTTGACCCTGATACAGGTTATGTGATTGACATGAAGATCATCAAGGATTTGATTAAAAAGCACGTGGAAGATCGCTTCGATCACAAAAACCTGAACCTCGATACCGAGGAGTTTAGATCCCTCATCCCGACCGCCGAGAACATCGCAGTGGTCATTTGGGAAAAGCTCAGAGCTGAGCTGGATCAGAAGTACGATTTAAGTGTAATCTTGTATGAAACCGAACGAAATTTTGTTGAATATCCATCCCGTTAACGGCCACACCAACGGCCACCACGCTTCTTCAAATGGTCATCATCACGATGATATTGGTGACAACCACGTTGCCACCTCCATTGATACCCCCATGCGTGAAGGCGCATTCGACCTAGATGACGACACCAAGGTTGAGCAAATCGAAGAGCATTTCCGAGCCATCATGGACATACTCGGACTTGACCTCACCGACGATAGCCTTAGTGGTACTCCCCACCGGGTTGCCAAAATGTACGTCAAAGAGATCTTTAGCGGGCTAAACCCTGCCAATAGACCTGAGATCCGAATGTTTGATAACAAGTACCAGTACGGTGAAATGCTGGTCGAAAAGGACATCACCTTCTACTCCAACTGTGAGCACCACTTCGTTCCCATCGTGGGAAGGGTACACGTC
The DNA here is from genome assembly GCA_964521065.1 of uncultured Bacteroidia bacterium. Taxonomy (GTDB): domain Bacteria; phylum Bacteroidota; class Bacteroidia; order J057; family J057; genus CAYVAP01. The sequence continues at coordinate 10,596 of CAZFPQ010000018.1, forward strand.
GCTTACATTTCAGGTGGACAGGTGGTAGGGCTTTCCAAGCTCAATCGATTGGTGCAGTACTACGCCCGACGCCCACAGGTGCAGGAGCGCTTGACTCGTCAGATTGCCGAGGCCCTCAAAGAGGTGCTGAACACAGAGGATGTTGCGGTCCTGGTCGACGCTACCCACATGTGTGTTGCCTCTCGCGGAGTACAAGACGTAAACTCAAGTACAGTCACCGCCGATTATTCTGGCAAATTCCAGGATCCAGAAACCAAGCGTGAGTTTTTGAAGTACGTAGAATTGTAGAAAAGAAATACAAACACCTATATACGGCCCGTCTCTGTTGAGACGGGTTTTTTGTTTAGCGGCTTGCGGCTTGTGGTTATACTTCGGGCTACATATCCCAAATCCCCTCCTTAGCTTTGATCTTCCCCTTGTGAAACGGACCTTAGAGGCCTCATGAAGCAGATCCTCCATAGCTACCAATTAAGGCTGACCAACTTGAGTCAAGGCAATCGCGCCTTGCGCTTAATGAAGCTCAGCAAGCGGCAGGATATTGACCTCAAATCCTTAGGAGGCTTAGAGGATCATTCTGCGGAAGATATGCTACAAAGGCTAATTCAGGGTAAAAACGTCTCCTTACTACGCAAACTCGATCCGCGCTTTGCCCCGGTTAATGTCGCAGACCGCCGCCTCAACCGAATATATCGTCAGGCTCGCCTTCTATTTGAAGAAACGGGCTCTTACGATCTGTTTTTGGGCTATCCCTTTGTTGAGGGGCAGTTCATTGATGGGACTTATACCCGCTGTCCTGTCTTGCTATTTCCCATTGAACTCAAGCGTGACCTAAAGGGGAAGCCGCGGTGGGAATTGATCTTCCAAAAAGATGAGCCCATTCTGTTCAACAAGACCTTCTTCCTTGCCTATGAACAATTTCAACAGGTAAGGCTCAAGTCAGAATTTTGGGAAGAGGAATTTGAACCCGGCAAAGACTGGCTGGAGTGGCTAAACGAGCTATACCAAAAAATCAAAGAATACGAGCTAGAGGTAAACTTCAACCCTCGCCTGTTTGATCGGCAGCTTGAACCATTTGAAGACCTTAATAAGATAGATCTCAAGCGGTTTCGCCCCGGCGTACTAAGCTTCCGGTCCCAAGCGGTTTTAGGAATTTTCCCCCAATCTGACTCTGCCCTACTCCAAGACTATGAGGCCTTAAGCCGGGAGCCTGATCGCTTTCCTCTACAGCAATGGCTCGAAGGAACTGCTCGACCGACCCATTCCCCCACCAAAGTACCCGTCTACAAAGAAGAAGAACGCTTTTTCGTCACAGACCTAGATCAAAGCCAAGAAGCAGCCTTACTTGCCGTCAAGGGAGGCCAGTCACTCGTCATCCACGGGCCCCCAGGAACTGGAAAATCTCAGGTAATCGTGAACCTCATGGCAGATGCCATGGCCCATGGCAAAAAGGTTCTCCTAGTTTCACAGAAGCGCGCAGCCTTAGATGTGGTGCACCAACGGCTTAAGGGATTGGCCTTAGGGCAATTCGCTGTACTCGTCCACGATTATCGGCACGATAGAAAGCCTATTTTCCAGCAGCTCAAGCATCAAATTGACCGCTTGGAGGCCTTTCAGAAGGACCTACAAGACCTCAGCCTTACCAAGCTTGACCATGACTTCAAGCTGTTTTCGCGGCAGCTGGATCAATACGCCCGAAAATATGAAGAGCTTCACCAAGCCTTGATCGAGTCCCGCCGCTGTGGTTACCGCGCCCACGAGCTGTACCAACGCTTAGCTCAGGGATTTCAACCTTGGCCGGAACTGAAGGAAGTAGCCCCTCAACTAACCCAAGAACAGTGGGTCTACCTTTCTAGGAAATTGGAGCGGTTGCTTAACTACCGAGATTTATTGGATGAAAGCCATGCTTGGCATCAGCGCCTAAGTTTCCACCGCTGGCAAGCCAGCGATTTGAGCCGCTTGTCGGACTTATTACCCAGCTGGAAAGCCATGGTATTGGATTGGCACCAAGCCTACCAAACCCTGGCCCCCAAATTGAGTAGCCGTCTTCTTGATAGCCAGCTCAACCAAGAACGGATTGAAGCTTTTGAACGAGCCGACCGCAGTCTTCAGAAGCACCAGCTCCGGGAAGGGATGGAGCAGCTCAATTTAGAAGGTCTGAGCGGAGAAAAAGCATTGGAACAGTTGCAGCAATGGGAAAAACTGATCCAACAACTGGCTAACCGCAGCCTGCTACACGACGGACACTGGAAGTACTTGGCTGACCTAGAAAGGCATCAAGAAGCCTATGAGAGCTGGGTAAAAAAGCCTTTGCGCTGGTTGACCTTACCGTTTCATCAAGCCCGCTGGTTTTTCCGCAAGCTCGCCAAAACAGAAGGTCTGAACTGGGAACCATCTACTTTCACCCAATTATCTGCAGATTTAGCTCCCATGCGTAGCCTCCGTCGTCGTTATGGGAAGTTCCATGACCACGCTTTTTGGGCGGATTTTCCCCTTTTGGAAAATCAAGCCAACAAAGAGGCTTGGCTTGAGCATAAAAAAGAGGCCGCAAAGGCTTACGCAGATATTCGGGGCTTAAGCTTCTTTAAGAAGATCAAACCGCGCTTTGAAAAGGGGAAATTTCTTCAAAAACGGTGGCAAGAAAGCCTCCGCTGGATAGACCAGCTCAAGCAATTTAACCAGTCTCGTCAGCACCCTGCTCATCCCTGGCAAGGATGGCTGCATCCCCAGCAAATTGCTCATTTTGAAGCGGTTGTAAAGGAAAAAAACATTCCAGATTCATTTCACCAATACTATCAAGACCTGGAAGAAAGCCTTAAGCAGGATTTTTTTGATCTTAGAGACCTGGATAAACTCATACACTCCTTGACGCCAGAGGAGAGCAAGGCGGTTCGTGGCCTCGCAGACCGTTGGATAGAATCAGGCTCCACCCAAGACTTCATTGACCAGGTCGAGAAAAGCTTGTTGCTGTATTGGCTGGAGGAATGTGAAGCCCAAAGCCCCATTTTACAAGAGGTAAGTAGCCGGGCTTGGGCGGGGGAGCTGAAGCAGTTCGAGGAAATTTTGGCCGACCGGCAAAAGCTAGTTGCCACCTTGGTACAGCATCGTTTGAAGGAGAGAATGGCAGAAATTGTTCGCTACAACCGCTTAAAGAACCCTATCACCTATCGAGAGATTCACCACCAGGTGAGTAAAAAAAGGCGTCTGTGGTCCATGCGTAAGCTTATCGCTCAGACTTGGAACCAGGGACTGGATCGACTGGCTCCCTGCTGGCTTGCTTCTCCCGAGTCTGCTGCAGCCTTATTTCCATTGGAGGCAGATTTTTTTGATCTGGTCATATTTGATGAAGCCTCACAATGTTTGGTAGAGCGGGCCCTGCCCATCGCCCTCCGGGCCAAACAATGTGTGGTCGCCGGGGATGCTCAACAGCTTAGGCCTTTTGACCTATACCGAGTACGATATGAGGACAGTGAGGAAGATTTTGTAGAAAACGAAAAAGCACTTGAGGTAGAAAGTCTGTTGGATTTGGCACAGTTGAGTTTGCCGGAGGTAAAATTGCATTGGCATTATCGATCTGAGAACCAAGCCCTGATCAATTACAGCAACCATGCATTTTATGAAGGAAGGCTGGAGTTTTTGCCCTACGCCCGCCCCGACCGGAGCTACCACCCAGCCCTTGAGTGGGTTTCGGTTAATGGCACCTGGGAAAACAACCAAAATCTGATTGAAGCCCAAGCCGTGGTCAGCGCCATAGAAAAGCTTACGGCTCTCCAGCCTGCTCCTACCCTAGGAGTAGTCACCTTCAACTATCGCCAACAGCAATTGATCAGTGACTTGATTGACCAAAGGCTTGAGTGGTTGGCTCAACACCATGAAGCGGGTTATGCTCAGCTGTGGGCAGCCTTGAACCGAAAGGCAGCCGATGAATGGCAAGGAGTGTTTGTCAAAAACATTGAGAACGTCCAGGGAGATGAAAGAGAACTCATCCTCTTTTCTCTTGGTTATGGACCAGATCCCAGCGGTAAACTTTCCATGAATTTTGGCCTACTTAATCAAGAAGGGGGAGAAAACCGACTCAACGTAGCCATTACTCGCGCCAAAAAGAAAGTCCTCGTCTTCAGCAGCTTTCAGCCTCACCAATTAGAGGTTGCCCAGTCCGTGCACGCTGGCCCCAAACATTTCAAAAATTACCTCAGCTACGTACAAGCATATAGTCATGGGGAGACTCAATTGCTGGAACAGTCTGGCTTCAGTACTGCCTCCATCAATCCAGAAGTATCCAAGGATACTTTCCTAGCAGATGCGGTATCTCAGCGTTTAGAGCAAAGAGGATTGTTCATAGAAAGAAACTTAGGCGCATCAGGCTATCGCCTTGATTTAGCCATTAAGTTGAAGGCAGAGGATTCCCACTATGCCCTCGGAATAGAAGTGGAAGGGCCAGCTTATTTTCAAGGCAAAAGCGCCAAAGAAAGAGAAATTTATCGGCCCCGCACCCTCAAACGAAGAGGCTGGAAGGTCTACCGGGTTTGGGCTAGAAATTGGTGGCGCAATCCAGAAAAGGAGATTGGAAACATCATGAAGCTATTGGAGAAAAAATAAGCAAGTGCCCTCTCTGTTTTGCCGAGTGCCCAAGCACGGAAGTTTTTATCACTTGCCTCTTTGAGCGGCCCCTGCCTCTATTGAGGAGGCGCATAGCACAGGGTTAAGGCTTATTTCCCAACAGTTCCTTCCCATTCCACCTCAGGAATCGGGTTCTTGTACAAATAGTGACTTCCCCATCTGCTACTATGTCAAAATCTTCCGTTACTTCTTCCTCCCTTGACTCAACTTCCATCAACACGACATCTGAACCTTTGTCGTGTTGACTTGGAAAAATCAGCAGAGTCTCTTCCGAGCTACCTATGTCCGCAAAATTTGAAACGGTCATCACGTGGAAAAGCGCTTGGCCATCAAAAAAGAGCACTTGATAGCCTCCGCCATCTCCACAGGATTCGCCATATCGGTGGACATGTAGGATGTTCTTTACTCCAGCTAGTCCTTTGCCATCCGAGACATCATAGGTGCGGTATTGGCCTGGGTAGTAATCCCCAGTAAAGGCGGTTTCAAGGTATCCTCCTGATTCTTTCAAGGCTCTGATGAGCAAGGAAAATTCACCTTCGGATTGTTTGGCACTCACTAAAAATACCTGTCCTGCGTGCTCAAGACGTACTTTGGTGAGCAATCCCCCCACGATGTAGCCCTCTTGACCCTTAAATCGCACTTTGTGCCAGGGCGTTTCAAAACCATTGTAGGGGTAAGTCTCTTCCAACGCCATCAGCACCTCCACTGAGGACCCAATTGGCAAGAGTGTCAATACCTCGCTCCCAACATCAGCTCCAGCTCTTAGCTTCGTTCGGTCACCATAGGTATAGACTTCTTGGCCGGGCTCAAATGAGAATTCCTGTGCAAAGAGACCGTTTATCAGGATCAAAGTGATGAGAAAGAAAATATATTTCATGAGCTTACTGGAAATTAGTAAGGTGTGGGGGAGTACATATTTTCAGTTGAATCGGGTTGATAAAATAGATCGTAAAAATACTCTACCCCTCTTTGACCCCTCCCATATCACATCATCAACTTAAAACCCATCCACTTCTTGGTACGCCTTGATCACCGCCTCTGCCCCATCGGCCCCAGGCTGAGAATTCCCATGTTCCATCCCAATGATGCCCTGAAATTCACGCTCATGGAGGAACTTGAAGATATTGCGGTAATTGATCTCTCCAGTGGTTGGTTCCTTTCTTCCGGGGTTATCTCCCACTTGAAAATACCCAATTTCATCCCAGGCCAATTCCATGTTAGGGATGAGGTTTCCTTCTTGAATTTGCTGGTGGTACACGTCAAATAGGATTTTGCAGGCAGGGCTGCCTACGGCTTGACAAATTTGATATGCCTGAGGGATCCGGCTCAAGAATAAACCGGGGTGATTGCGAAAATTCAAAGGCTCTAGCACCATGACGAGGCCATGAGGCTCCAAGATGGCTGAAGCTTGCTTCAGGGTCTCTACCAAGATGGCCGTTTGGTATTCAGGCTGCACCCGTAGGTTGACGAATCCTGGCACCACCGTCATCCAAGTAGCATTGACTCGCTTTGCGACCTCCACCGATTCTTGAATTTCTTTTAAAAAGGCATCTCGATAATCCTCCAAGACCAAGGTCGGCTCTTTCCAATTAATCTGATGGGCCACAAATACCCCCATTTCCATCCCATGACTGGCCATGCGTTTGCCCATGGCCTTTTGCAGACTTAGCTCCTTCTTCTTCATGCCATTGTCCTCAAAGGCCTTGAAGCCTCGCTCAGCCATGAAGTCCAGCTGATCCAAAGGATCTTTCCCCACTATGTCGCTGAACATTCCGAGATGGGGAGCATATTTTAGCTTAAAGGCATTCATCAGCTTGGTAGGGGATGAAGCAGACACTGAGCCTATTCCGGAGGCCATGGCAGCCCCTGTAAGTAGCGTACGACCTAAGAAGGTTCTTCTTTCCATGGGGGGTAGTGGTTAATATTGAGACAAAAAAGCCTGCGATATGTTGAATGTGATTTGATCATTGAGCGTGCTCGTCACCATGACTTGCTTCTCAAGTTCTCGCCATCTCTTCAAGGATAAAATACAGCTTTTGAGGGATAAAAAAACTGTATGGGCTGAGATGAAAGCCAGGCTCGCCCCTGATCCGGCCCCAGAATGCTGAGTGCAGAGGCCAATGCATCAGCGTGGGTACAAGAAGTCGCCTCTACACTGACCGCATAGCCATGCGAGACGCCAAAGCCTGTACGCGGATCAATCAAATGTGAATAGCGTTTCCCATGTTGGTACAAGTAGCGATAGCGATCTCCGGAAGTAGCCAAGGCAAGCAAACTCAAATCTTGATGGGTCCCGTCAGGAAATTGAATGCGCCACCCAAGCTTTCCTGGAGGGGAAACCCCGATTCGTAGGTCTCCTCCACCGTCTATCAGAAAACACGAAAACCCCTTTTCCAGCAATAAATCACCAAGTACGTCCACCGCATAGCCTTTGGCAATGCCTCCTAAGTCTAGTTGGCTAAGGGGAGAATCTAGCCGAGCGTGAGGATACGCGCCCAACTTCAGAGCGCGAAAATCTACTTGCTTAAGCGCCTTTTCGATGAGCTGAGAATCGGGAAACACTTGTCGTCGAAAGGCCTTTCGCCACAAGCGGCTCAGTGGGCCTACCGTCGGGTCAAAGGCCCCATCACTGAGTATGGCCATCTGCTTGGCTGCAAACAGCACCGTCCACAAATGTCCATTAAGGAGCTGCCAGGCCGTAGATTGAGGGCTTTCTCTGCAAAAACGATTTAGGTCACTCCCAGGCAGATAGTCACTCAATATTTGATTGAGGCGATCTAGGGTATCCCAAGCTTGACGAATGGTCTCCTCAAGTAAGCTAGAATCAGCAGTGTAAACTTGGATGCTAAACTCTGTGCCCATTTGAGGATGGGAAAATTGGAAAAATCCATCCTGCCCGAAAAGGGGTTGCCCTAGCAACAGCAGCCAGCAAAGTCCCAAAGCTTTACTCATAACGGATGACCCGCTTAAAAAACGCTTCTATCTCTTCTGGAGAAAAATCCTGGGCGGGGCGCAACAGCCGAAAGCCCACAAAAGGGGAATCGGGGTTCCACCATTCGCTCTTGGGAACTTGGGGATCACGGGCCTGCCAGCTGGGGCTTGCTTCTAGCCGATTGGCACATCGGCATCCTTCGGGATCGTCATCATAAGCTCCTCCTTTGACGGTTCGTCCATAGCGGCTTTGGGTCGGCTCATGGGGGTTCTTTTCTCCCTTTTCCCGACGGGCAAAGTAATCCGCCTTATACTCATCCAAGGTCCATTCCATCACGTTGCCATTCAGGTCGTAAAAGCCCCAAGCATTGGGTTTCTTCTGGCCTACAGGATGGTACACCTCTCCACTATTTTCCCAGTACCAGGCATACTGATCTAGCGATTGCCCAGGAAAAGAGAAAGGAGTCTGAGTGCCGGCCCTGCACGCATATTCCCACTCCGCCTCAGTCGGCAAACGATAAAAGTGTCCTGTCTTTTGGTACAGCCAATAACAGTAGCGCAAGGCAGCCTGCTGAGTCATGCTGACTGCGGGAAAATTCCCAATGGTGCCCATGCCCAAGGTGTAGTCCTGATAAGGTGGAGAAGGCCTGGTAACCGCATCAGCTTGGAAAACTTCTTGTTGGCTGCTGTCGTTGTCCAATTCCCTTAATTGAAAATGGGCATACATTTCGTAGGTCACCTCGGTCTGTCCAAGCCAAAATGAGCTTACTTCGATGGAAACTTGAGGTCCTTCATTCTCACTTCGACCTGACTCATCAGCAGGGCTTCCCATCAAAAAGGTTCCCCCCTCCACATAATTGAGATCAAAAACAGTCTCTGTCCCAGGAATCCGCTCCTGATAGGATTGAGCCGCTAGCATGAAAGGCAAAAGCAGGCTACAGCATAAAATGGTTCTACTCATAATAAAAAGGCCGGGCTTGGATATCGCCCGGCCATTTAGGTTAGTAATTGCGTTGAATCATTTGGACCAATTGCTGCCCTCCGGCTTCAATCCGGACCAGGTACATTCCCTGCGCAAGATCTTTCAAGGTCAAGGCAAAGTCCTGTTTACCAGCTTGTCCCGGCCGCTGTTCACGGATCAGGGTTCTCCCCGCCAAATCAGAAACACTGATCTGAATAGTCGATGGTTGCTTGAGCTCTAAACTAAGGGTAAGCTCCCCTTGAGTGGGATTGGGAAATAGTTGCCAGGGCAAGGTTTCATTTGGGTCATCAATTGAACTTAGCACCCGGGTTCCCGTGGCGTACCAAACACCAAATGAAGCGAAGGAAATAAATTCTGACCCTGTACCGACTGGGGTAATTTTGTCGGAGGCAAGGTTGATGCGATACACAGACCCTCCCGTACTGCTATTGGCAACGTTGTAGACCAATTGATCATCATTCACCGAAAATTCTGGAAAAGCCAAGGTATTGTTGCTGGTAATGAGATTTACTTGATTGGTCTCAATGTTGGCCGAAATCAAGTAAAAGGTGGACGTACTCAGGTTGAAGTAGTCAAAAGCCAAGATGTAAGGAGAGTTTTTGGAGAAAACAGGATTGCCAATGCTGAATCCCGCTTCAAGGTTGCTGAACAAAGGAATGATCAATCCATCTCCAAAGTTGTTGGTATTGGGATTCCATACCCGCATAAAGTTGATATCCCAATAATCAATGTCAGGCCCACTGGCATTGGGCAACACTACGTATGAGTCATAAATCAGGTACTCTCCCAGCGGATCCCAATCCATGGCGTCCGCATATTCTACCCCTGCTAGGCTGTTATTGCCTTGCCCTGTAGTCGGAATGTACAGGCTAAAAACTTGGCTACGAACCCCTGAAGGTTGGCTGAAGTCAAACACATAGATAGAGGCATCTTGAAGATTGGTAATCGCCGCCAGCTTCAGGCCATCCTTAGAAATGGCCACTGAGTTCCATTCTGGGAAATTAGACAGTTGCGAAGTTTGACCAAAGTTCTGGGTATCATTGGGGTTGAGGCCAATCTCATAGATGTGGTTATCCACCCCGACATAGTACCCAAAAGCCCCATCGTCTCGTATGCTGAGTTTCGCACGTGGTTCTACCACATTGAAGGCACCGGGGAAGTTTCCTGCCACATCCGCCACGTAGAGATTTTCACCATTGTCACCCGTCCAATAGTCAGTACTGACCAGGTATACTGTGCCTGGGTTGGGGTCAAAGTCTGGTGGGGGCTGGTTGGGAGCGCCATTCAAGATGCCCACTTGATCAAAAGCGGTTTTTGCCGCGCTTACTTGATTGCTATTGGCTCCAAATCTATCCGTTGCAGCCTGGACCACCGCCAGTCGAGCATCAATGAATTCCGAAGATCGGGTTAGGAATTTGGTCAAGGCATCGTAGAAGACCTGTTCGGCATTTGCTTTACCAATGGCAGTCGCGTACAAGTAATAGGCATAGTTAGGTATGCCACTATTGATGTGCACCCCTCCATTGTCCTGGGTACCGGTGTAGCGTTCATCCATGTGCCTTGGTTGCCAGCCATTGTCAGCCAAGCTATTGCCTCCGTTGTGAGGATCTGACATGTCTCTCAAGCGACCCGTTGGGATGAAGCTGGTCCGGGTGATGTCTTCTCCCAGAAACCAGTCGTCTCTATCGATCATCACCCCAAAAATATCCGCAAAAGATTCATTTAAGGCGCCTGACTCATCTTGATATACCAAGTTGGCTGTTTCTTGAATCACTCCGTGGGACATCTCATGCCCCCCTACATCCAATGATCCAGCCAGGGGATCAAAACCATTGCGTCCATTGCCATAGAACATGGCTGCGCCATTCCAGTAGGCATTGTCCATGCCTTGTCCATCGTCATCTGCTACATTGATGAAGGACAGGATGTCCCCCCCACTGCCATTGATGGCATTGCGTCCAAAGGTTTGCTTAAAATATTCATAGGCTTCCCCTGCATTATAATGTGCCGAGACTACTTTAGGGGCCCAGTTGTTGGGGCTACTTGAAGCCGCATAGGTGATGTTGGGGTTGCTGCCATTGGTGTTGTTCATGTCCAGGGTCAAGATGACTCCCTCTCCCTCTGCAGGGAAACTGGTTCCATTCCCAGTGTACATAGGGCTTCGGCTAGCATCTATGGCGTAGTAGTTAGCCCCATCCCGCCAAAGGTTCAGGGTACGGCTGACTCCGTTGAGGTCTTGGGCAGTGCCGGTAACAGCAATGCTACAGGTGTGGTCAAATTCATGGATTACCTCACCCGTATGGGCATCTACGAACAACTCATGACGCTCGATCACATTGGGACGCAAGGTAACTTGATAGACCAGTCGTTGACGGCGGATATAAGCTCTTTCCATGTACACCACCAATTTGGTGGGGACGGTTTGGTAGCCAAGAAATTTCTTCCAGCCAAAGGGCAAGGGATGAATCTCCTGATGCTGCTGAAAGTGTGCCTCTGCAGCTTGAAGGGCCTCAGCACCCGTAATAGCGGGGGCTAGCAGGGAGGCAGCAGGCTGAGGTTGATAACGTCCGTTGACAATCAATCGCTGGTCGGGGTAGAGATGCACCCAAAGATCTGCCCCATACACCTCAATGCCTTGAGCGGTTTGTTGGAAGCGAATATGTCTCACACCATTGGGGTCTGTTTGCTCTGATATCAGCTCCAACTCTGAAGGCAAGCTAGGAAACCCATTTTGGCGCAGGTAGTGCAGGCTGTTTCGGGCTACTTGCTCATTTGCGGGCAAGGACTTGGTTTGCTGAACCAAATCAGGCGGCATCATGAGACTTAGGAAGGTAGGTCCCTCTGGCCCTCGCTGATATTGATCTAGCTTGAGTGTAGGCGCTGGAGTGGGAGGACCTAAGGTAATGGACTGCGGGGCATGGCTTCGCGTTAATGGTGGAAGCGTAACCGCTGAACTCGGACCTACAGGCCGCTTAAGCTGTCCAGAAGCTGAGCCTGTTTGGCGCTGATGTTTGATATCTAGCCCAGATTGTGCCGATAGCCAAACAGGCAACAACAACAATAGACCAGTAAAGAATAGAGTAGATTTTTTGATCATGGATTTGGGTTTTGATGGAGAAAGGGCTTAAGGAAATGGGCCTACATTTCTGGAGTGGGGGTCTTCATTAGGCGTTGGTAAAAATCCTTTAAATCCATGGGAGCTTTACCTAGATCCTTGTCCCAAATAAGCTTATGCACTTTTTCGCCTTCTTTGATGCCGACAAAGGCATACATGTTACCGGGAGCATTCAGGTTTCGGCCTTGTAAGTCCAACTCCTCTGCTTCTTTGAAGAACGTTTTGGCCTCAGACTTTTTCATTTTCTGAATCAACTCTGCCTCATCTTGGCCTGGAGCGAGATAAAACAAACTGCCATCTGGTAAAAGAAAATAGGTATTGACCGTACCAGCGAATCCACCTCCATAGCCAAATATGAGCTGAGACTTGGGAAAGGTGCTTGGGGTATAACTGCTCTTACAAGCATTGAGACTTAAAATATACAAGCAGGCCACTAGAGCCAGAAAAATAGAGCTACGCATAGATATTGGGGATGTCATTTGTTTGAATGAAAGATAAGAAAAAATAGATGTAAGTACGGGAGTGGAGAAACGGGAAACGGAAAGTGAGAAAAACAGTAGGGGCAGATGGGCTTCCCTTTTGCTATGCCGGGGCCCCACTCTCCTTACAGCAAAAAAAACCGCCCCAAAGGGGCGGCGGAAAAAGGAATAATACGAATCGTTGGTGAAGTCTGTAGATTACTCACACTTGGAGTGGCCACAGCTCTTGCAGGTCAAACAACCTTCTTGGTACACCAAGTTGCTATCCCCACATTCCGAACAGATTTTATCTACAGGGGTGGTACCGTCTGGAATGAACTTCTTAAGGGTACGAACCACACCATTTTTCCAGGTATTCAGTGAGGCTGCATCTAAACGCAGGTTACCAACCATATGCACCACGTGTTGGATAGGCATTCCATGACGCAAAACTCCTGAGATCAGCTTGGCGTAGTTCCAGTATTCCTGGTCAAAGGTGCGGCTAAGGCCCTCAATGGTAATCCGGTAGCCATCGTTGTCCATGTATTGGAAATCATAACGGGTTTTTCCGGATTCATCTTTGCTCTTGATCACCCAGCCGCTATTCACCTTCTTCAATACGGAGAAGGACTCCTTAACTGGGCCCGTAAAGACCTCATAGGGTCGGCCTTCCATCAATCCGACCACTGCTACCCACTGCTCTGTTTCATTGGTAAAGCGCACTACTTCCGCTTCTAGTTTTTCTGGGCGCTTAGGGGCATGGGTTTCTTCGAAAGCGAGGTCGCTTTGCTTCTTTTTCTCATCGGTGGACACCAATACCCCACTGCGTGAGCCATCTCTGTAAATGGTCATGCCTTTACAACCAGCTTCCCAGCCTGTCTCGTAAATCTTGGCGACCATCTCTTCGCTGATGTCGTTGGGGACATTGACCGTCACGGAGATCGAGTGGTCCACCCACTTTTGAATGGCTCCCTGCATCCGCACCTTGGCCACCCAGTCTACATCGTTAGAGGTTGCTTTGTGGTAAGGAGTCTGAGCGATCAGCTCTTGCAAGGCATCTTGCTCGAAGGTTGCTACTTCGGCCGGATCATAGTTATTGGCTTCTAGCCAAGTGATGAACTTGTGGTGAAACACATTGTATTCCTCCCAAGAATCGCCTACCTCATCGACAAAGTCTACCTTGACTTGGCGATCATTGGCGTTGACTTTACGACGGCGCATATAAGAAACCATGAAGGCAGGCTCAATACCAGAGGTAGTCTGAGTCATCAAGGAGGTGGTACCAGTAGGCGCGATGGTGAGCAAAGCAATGTTGCGGCGGCCGTACTTCAGCATATCTTCATATAGGCTAGGATCAGCTTCAGCTAAACGCTGAATGAAGGGATTGTTCTTCTCCCGCTCAGCGTCAAAAATAGGGAAGCTGCCGCGATCTTTGGCCATATCGACCGAGGAGCGATAGGCAGCCAAGGCCAGGTTCTTGTGGATATTTACAGAAAAGTCAATGGCTTCATCCGAACCATAGGTCAGACTTAGCGCGGCCAACATATCACCCTCTCCGGTGATGCCAACCCCTGTGCGGCGGCCTTGAATACACTTGTTCTTAATTTTTTCCCAGAGCATGCGCTCTGTGCGCTTGACTTCTTCATCCTCAGGATCAGCGTTGATCTTACCCAGAATTTGGTCAATCTTTTCCAATTCGAGGTCGACGATGTCATCCATGATGCGCTGAGCCATGCCAGCATATTGCCTGAACAGTTCATAGTCAAACTCAGCCTCGGGCGTAAAAGGATTCTTGACAAAGCTGTACAAGTTGATAGCCAATAGGCGGCAAGAATCATAGGGACAAAGAGGTATCTCCCCACAGGGATTGGTAGACACCGTACGAAAGCCCAGGTCTGCGTAGCAATCAGGGATGGACTCGCGCTCTACGGTATCCCAAAATAGAACACCAGGTTCAGCAGAAGCCCACGCATTGTGGATGATCTTTTTCCACAGCTGGGTCGCATCGGTTTCTTTATGGTATTTGGGAGAGTCGCTGACGATGGGGTATTGCTGAACGAAGGTCTCATCGTTTTTGACCGCTTGCATGAAGTCATCGGTGATTCTGACCGATACGTTGGCACCAGTCACCTTGGTCCCATCCATCTTGGCGTCGATGAAATGCTCTGCGTCAGGGTGCTTGATCGAAATAGACAACATCAAAGCCCCACGACGACCATCCTGGGCCACCTCGCGGGTAGAATTAGAATAGCGCTCCATGAAAGGCACCACACCTGTAGAGGTAAGAGCCGAGTTCATGACGGGGCTGCCTTTAGGACGAATATGAGAAAGATCATGTCCTACGCCTCCACGACGCTTCATTAACTGGACTTGCTCTTCATCCATTTTAATTACGCCACCATAGGAGTCAGCAAGGTGATCGTGGCCAATCACAAAGCAGTTAGACAAGGAGACCACCTGATGAGGATTGCCAATTCCTGCCATCGGGCCGCCTTGGGGAACGATATAAGTGAAGTTTTTGAGGGCTTGGTAGAGTTCTTCTTCTGAATAAGAGTTGGGGTATTTGGCTTCCACCCGTGCCAGCTCACTGGCAATGCGACGGTGCATATCATCGGGAGTACGATCGTAAATATGTCCATGTGAATCTTTGAGGGCGTATTTGTTCAGCCAAACATTGGCAGCTAGTTCATCGCCTTCAAAATACTTTATAGCTGAAGCAAGTACTTCTTCATAAGAATAGGAAATCCGCTTGCCATTACTGCTGGCTTTTTGCTTAGGAGTTTCAATCATGGTAGGTAAAATAGCTTAAATGTCTCTGGTACTTCGGATCTTTGGGCTGTGGAAAACAAGGCGTATTCCCCCAACACCCGGTGCGGGTGAGCTGGGAATATGAAGATAACGCTCGAAATCTCGATTTATCTTAATGAGTTATGCACAGGGTGTGGATACCTCAATATGTATGGCACAAAATTTGCTAGAGGGAAAATCAATTTTTGTTAAAATCCCGGTTATGAGGAGTTTAACAAATTGTAAAGCACACATATATATACGCCTTGCCCAAAAATTGTGATTTGCCATTCGGGACTATTCCCAAACTCGAAAAAAGAAGACTTCCAGCTTCAAGCCTTAGGCATCTCTTTTAATGCCGCAGTTATCGACTCATAGAACGATTTGCTGGTAAATGGTTTGGAGATGAAGCCATTTATTCCCGCTTGACGTGCCTTTGCTTTGATCTCGCCCGTCTCGTGGGCTGAAAAAGCCAGCACCATTAGTTGAGCTATTTCAGGGCTTGCATGTCCCCTAATTATACTTGCGGTATCAAAGCCGTTCAACTTAGGCATCTCAAGGTCCAACAAGATCAAATCAAAACGTTCCGTCTTTAGCTTTGCCAACACCTCTAGTCCATCCCATGCATGGGTTGTAGCAGCTCCCCACTTTTGGAGCAGTCGGCTGGCGATCTTGTAGTTGACCAAATTATCTTCGGCAATCAGGATTTGGGCATCTTCCATGGGTTCGAACTTTAGCGATAATCACTTGGTGGTATACATTGAAGTCACACGAGAGAAGTTCTGCCGGCGCAAGCAGAAAACACAGCGGAATATGGTAGACGTGAGAGTTGAAGAGTTAATAATCAAATTTTAACCCCCTTAACTTCTTTAACTCCCTTAACTCCCTTAACTCCCTTAACTCCCTTAACTCCCTTAACTTCTTTAACTCCCTTAACTTCTTTAACTCCCTTAACTTCTTCAACTTCCTCCCCCCCCTACTCACCTAAGCGTGAATTTCCTAAACCACGGTTAGAAAAGAATACCAAGCTGCTCACAGAAGTAACACTTGTTAGGTTCCACCTAAGTTCGTGGCCAGTTTCCTCACTGCCTGGCTTTTGAATTCCCCTTCTAATTTGAGATCAGAATCGAACCAACCCCTTCCCATCCATCAAAAAAAGTGAGCGCTACGAAGCAAGTGGGCATGAGAAAAACGGTCATCGGAGTACGGAGTAGGGGTTATGCTGTGGCAAATAGCCATAGTACCCTAGACCATACCCCGATTGTCTCTATCCAAGTGCTTGATATCAGAGTCTAAAATAAATTGGGGAATTCGGCTTGGTTCATCAGGCCAAAGACTGGGCAAAGCTTCCGCACGATTGTGATTGTAGGTTGGAATCAATAGGTTTGTGCAAACGTTTGCAAAAATCCTACTTCTCTGCCGCCATGCTTTACTCCTCCTGCTATTCCTAGCCATTTTAATTCAGTCAGACAGGGCCCAAAGACCTAAACCTATTCCTCCAAGCAGTCCTTGAAAGTCTCCCCATTCGATGATTTAACCATATGAACAAGAAAAAACGGACAATCATCCCTCCCCCCCAGAATGAATAACGCTTCTTTGCCTAAGGCTTTTCCCTGGTTTATACATCTATTCAATTTCAATTATACTTATGAGTTCCTCCGCGCCAACTACCCAGCTTTCCCATAAGTACCTCCCGACTGAGGAAATTCAGCAGATAGAAAAATGGCCCATCAAAGTTCTTCAATTTGGAACCGGTGTCCTGCTGCGAGGACTGAATGACCAGATCATCGATGTAGCTAATCGGCAAGGAGCCTTCCAGGGTAAAATTGCCTTGGTCGCGTCTACCGGAAGTGGCCGTTCTCAGTTGCTAAAGGAACAAGACCATTTATTTACCAATCAAATCGAAGGGGTAAAAGGGGAAGAGGTTTTCAAAGAGGCCACCATCAATGTAAGCTTAGGCAAAGTCCTCAATGCCAAGGATGAGTGGGAAGAAGTTTTGGCCTTGGCCCAGACTCCTTCGCTGCGCATCATTATGTCTAATACCACAGAGGTCGGAGTTCAATACCATGCCGACGATCTCAAGGCCTCTCCTCCCGAGACCTTCCCGGCAAAACTGACTCGTTTTCTGTGGGAGCGTTTTACCTTTGATCCTAAGCTTCCTTTGATTGTCCTTCCTTCCGAGCTATTGATTGACAATGGTGATAAGTTACTTGAGATCGTCCTGCAGCATGCCGCCGACCACGCTCTACCTCCAGCCTTTCACACCTGGCTCAAAGAAGATTGCTCATTTTGCAACACCTTGGTTGACCGAATAGTGACCGGCTACCCCAATGAAGAGAAAGCCAAGAAGCTTTTTGCGGAATTGGGCTTTGAAGACACCTTATTGACGGTGGCTGAGCCATATGGCCTGTGGGCCATCGAGGGAGAGCCGAGTCTAGACGAAACCCTTAGCTTTGCCAACCAAGGTTGGGGAGCGGTGCGAGTTAAGTCTGTCCGTCCCTTCCGGGAGCGGAAACTCAGAATTCTCAATGGGAGCCACACCATTTTCGTGGCTTTGTCACACCTTATGGGCGTAAAGACCGTAG
The DNA here is from genome assembly GCA_964521065.1 of uncultured Bacteroidia bacterium. Lineage (GTDB taxonomy): Bacteria > Bacteroidota > Bacteroidia > J057 > J057 > CAYVAP01. The sequence continues at coordinate 28,071 of CAZFPQ010000018.1, forward strand.
CCGAGGCCATGGATGACGCAGATCTTGGGGCTTATCTAAAGGGGGTCATGTTGGATGAAATTGTTCCGTCCTTACCTGCCGATGTAGACGGGGGAGCTGAATTCGCTACAGATGTCATGAATCGCTTTCGAAACCCTTTTTTGCATCATCAAGTCATCGACATCACGCTGCAGTATACCAGCAAAATGAACCTGAGGAATTTTGCCAACTTCGAGCGATATGGACAAAAGTTTGGCTCATGCCCCCCCCTCATGAGCTTGGGTTTGGCTGCCTTCGTGATGTTTAGTCGCCCCACCGAACATGAAGGAAACCGCTGGCAAGGAAGCTGGGAAGGCCAATCCTATCCACTGCGAGATGCCCACAGCGCATGGTGGCAGCAACGTTGGGAGGCATTTGATCTTGCGGAGGCAAGAACTTGGACTGAAGCTACCCTCTCCGAGTTAGGTCCTGGTGGAGAGAACTTTGCCCTGATTCCTGGTTTAACACAGCAGGTTAGTGCCCACTTATCTGATTTTTTGAGCGGAAAAAGCCTAAGAACTTGCTTGCAAGAGCTACTCAGTAAAATCGCCTAACTACCTCACACATCGATACACCCCAAATCGATCATCTTCCTTCAGGGTTTCTACTTGCTTGAAGATCCGTTGTAGGTGAGAACGATAATTTAGGTGCCGGTTTCCTACTAGCTGGAAACTCCCACCCGGACGCAGACAGCGGTGAACTTCCTTGAACAGGCGAAGGGTGACTTCGATGTTGTTTTCATACTCTAGATGGAAGGGAGGATTGCTCACCACTGCGTCTAGACTCTTATCGTCGAATTCGTCCAAAGAATCGACTGCATGGTAATGAATTTGCGCTCCCTGGAGGTTCAACTTAGCCGAGGCAATCGCCAAATAAGAATCATCGGTGAGATGGTAGGAGCGATTGGGATATCGAGCATGTAGGACTGTCGCGATGATGCCGTTTCCTGTACCCAAATCTAAGATTCTGTTCTCCTCTGAATCAAGGTGAACATGCTGTAAAAGGAGTCGAGTCGCGGGGTCTATGTGCTGAGCCGAAAAAACCCCCGGGTACTGCTGAAGTTGCAGTTGTTCATCCCACTCTACCCGGTTTAGCTGGAGAGGCGGCACATCAGATTTGGGGTTGTCCAATAGCAACAAGCGGGCCTTCTTCCAGGCCTTGCTTTGCCGGACTTCCTCGAAGTATTTTTGTCCAATCTTGACGATCTGAGGAGAAAAGTGCCTTGTCATGAATCCAGCCATACAGCTTCCTTCGGTATGAAGGAGTTGATGGACTTGAGAGAGATATAGCTCAAATAGGTCCCAGGATTTAGGAATCCGAACCAATCCGGTGTCTATGGGTCCACTAAGCGTATCCGTCACCTTTCGTAAACGATGTCCATCAAGCTGGTAGCCATGTCCGGACAAATTCAACTCAATTGCCTGGGTTTGGCTATGGTAGGTACTCACGGAGAAAGGGGCCTGTTCATCGAGCAACAAGCGGAGAAAGCCAAATCGGTCATGCCAGATCCCTATTTTCCCCGGCTGGGAAATTTCTTCATTGAAGTAATGAAGAAGATACTCTTCCGCAGCACTCCATGCCTGAAGGGAGCGATGTTGAGTGGGTGGATACCGCTTAACTTGATATGTTTTTCCAAGATAGGTATAAGGTTTTGCCATGGTATTCACTCAGTCAGTTCTATGGAAAGCTAATCTTGAAAAAAATCATCCCAGTGTACACTTTCCCCTTTAGCTGCACTATACTTCGCAGCCTCCAAAATCTGCATGACTATCAGGTTATTTTCTAGGGAAGAAACAGAAAATGGAGTCGGCAATTCATCTTGCTTCACTACTTGGTTCAGGTAGGCAAAAGGATCATGGATGCCCATGGGTAACGGAGACGCTTTTGACTCAGCAGGGCCATCTTCCTCATTTTCCATGATGATTATGTCCTCCCCGTTTTTACAAATCAAGTATCCATGCTTCCCATAGACTTCCATGTCTTTGCGGCTATGCGACCAGTTCCAAGAGGCTTGAATAATTACCTGAGCCTGATCATAAGCAAGCAAAATAGTGGCTTCGTCTTCCACTTTGGGATAGAGATCAGGCTTTATTTGTTGAGTCAAAGCCGTAACGGTATGCGGGGTTTTCCCCTTCATAAACCACGTGGCCAAATTGGCTCCATAGCAGCCAAAATCGGTAAGGGCTCCTCCCCCATTCAGCACAGGGTCGGTGAGCCATTCCAAAAACTCTGCGTTGCACCCAATTTCAATTGGGCCGGGATGTCCTGTATGAAAAACCATGCGACGCAGATCCCCTAGTTTCCCCTCCTCAATGGCCACTTCGTAGGCTCTTTGGTTGCTTCCGTACCAAGAGGTCTCGTAGTTAGTCAGCAATTGAATCTCATGTTCACGCGCCAAGGCTGCCATTTGTTGAGCATGAGCGTAGCTCACCGCTAAGGGTTTTTCTACCATCACGTGAATTCCCTTTGGAGCACACATTTCTACGACCGAGAGGTGGTCATATATGGTATTAAATGCCAATACCGCTTCGGGTTTCACCGCTTCCAGCATTGAGGGCAGGTCCTCATATACCAAATCCATCGAGTACCCGTGCTGCTCCGAATATTGAGCCGCTAACTCTTGATTGGGTTCTGTAATGCCCACTATCTCAATATCTCCCCATTTTTCACGACCTAATATCCAGTGGACGTGGGTGTGAACCAATCCCACAACCCCTACCCGCAGGGGCTTTCCTGGGTATTGATAGGTTGATTGAGTTTCCGCTTGGGGAGACTCTCCTTCATCGAGGCCAGGCTTAGCAGGTTGCATACAGCTCGATATCAGAATTAGTAGTAGGCAGGGTAGTAGTCTTAGATCCATGGGTCCTTTTTTTCAAAGGTATTTCACCCAGGTTCTGCGTACAAAACTTACTCATCCCGTTTTATGATTTGCTGCTTCCTAGCGGAATAGGTAAAGTTTTTCAGCCGTATTTTGCTGGTGGACAAACTGGAAGCCGAGGCTTCTGAGCAAGGCTTGAGAAGGGCGATTATCTGGGTGGGTGATGCCGAGGCCGCCCCTGTCCACCGAATGCCGCCCAGCGCCGCCTCAAGCTTACCTTAGGCTAAACAAACCACAGCCTTGAATTAATCAACATCAGCCTAAACTTATGAAGTTGAATAATTAAAAATAAGCGTTTCCAGGACCTCAGGAGAGACTTTTATTCATCTCAAAATGACTAAAGTCCCGCTTAGACGTTGGGTATAAATCGGCATGAAGCTTACTCACCACTTCTCAAGGAGCTATTCCGAACACCAAAGTAGACCAAGCCAGATATGATCCCCAAGACGGCTAATAAGGCTAACACCCAACTCCCGAGGGCCACGCTTGAGAAAGAAAAGATCACCGAGGCCAAGGGAATGGATATGATTTTTCCTATCACATCGAGAAAGTAGGCCCAGCCTCGGTTTGGCCTTTTCTCAATTCGGAACAAACCAGATAAACTAAACGCCGATCCAAATACCGCGAGGATAGGCCCTACAAACAAGGCAAAGATACCCAGCGCCGCCATTTCGGAACACAATAGGACACAGCCCAAGGCGACGAGAAAGTAAACCGCGGCTATGCTGGCCGCAAAAATGAGCACATATACAGCAATCCGCCATCCCATAACCACATTCTCCAAACGCTTGAGAAAGCGAAAACGATCAGCTAGGCGGTACTTAAATCGCTCCCAAAAACCCAGTCGCTGGGTTTCAAGCTGGGCTTCGGGGGAAACTTGGCTGGCAAACTGGGCATAGGTACTTGTGGGATGAGCTTGGGTGGACTTAGGGTCTTGATTCAGATATTGTCCCGTCTTTATGCCTAAGGCAAGAGACAATACCACAAAACAACCATACATCGCTCCCATGAGGTATCGCTGGAATACGTACTTACGCCGGACCCGTACAACTCTCGGTACATAATGATACACAACATGGGTCAACACAAATCCAACGAACCCAACCCAAAGCCCAGATTCCCAAGACAGGGTTGCGTCCTGACTCATTAAGACTCCCGCGGCGACCATCAAGACTCCCAGGATAATGGATAGCAAAGTGACGAGCACTTGGCCTAGGATGAGATGGTCTTGAGAAAACTTAGACAAACGATACATAGACTGGATGATTGAGGTGACGCACGAATTTCAAGATATGGAATTTGATCCATATTTCCCTTTTCCCTTGTCAAAGTAGATTCAAGGCATGCCCTGAATCTAGCAGGGTAACCTTTTGGGAAAAATTGGAACCTACCCATGAATCCCGACTGGGAGGGATAGCAAACTAATTTGAATGAACATGAAAAGAGTATTCGATTATAAGAGGCTGTTTGGATTTTTCCTTTACGGCCAAAACTTGTCTTGCCACGAGTACTTGGGATTAAGGGGCCCAAGTAGGAGTCTGACCGCGCCGATTTTTCTCGAAATAGCTCGCTATTCTTCAAAAAATCTGCTTGTCAGAACCAAAAAATCCAGCGTTTGGGCTCGAAACACCAAAACCCAAACAGCCTCTAAAGTCTTCCTGCTGATAGGCCTGAGCAGTATCCTTAGCACTCCTATATTGGGGGCCAGCTTCTACGTAAGCCCCAATGGCCAAAATGGACAACAGGGCAGCTTGCAGGCACCTCTCTTCCTCATACAAGAAGCCATTGACCGCTGCCAATCAGGCCTTGATACGATTTGGCTCATGCCAGGCACCTACTGGCAATCGGTTACTCTAGTCAATAAAAAGGGAGTCTACCTCTCCAGTCTAGACGCCAGCGATCCGGCCACCATTTCCGGTAGCGGGGTCACCGGTCTCCATATCATCTATATCCAAGACAGCGATAGTATCCACCTTGCCAACCTCATCCTGAGAGAAAAGTATGAGCAGGAAGCCAATGCCGTTTATGTGGTCGGAGAAGGAGATGGAATCTTTATCAGCGACAATGAAATATTCAACGTTGGCTGGGGCAATGATCCCAGTCAAGATCCCGAAAGCTTCAATCCTGTCAGGCAGGCCCATGGTATTTTGATCAATGGTCGAACGGAGCAAGGCTACCAAAACATTTATCTAGGGCGAAACCATTTTCACGACTTGGTGGTCGGAAACAGTGAAGCCATCACGCTTACCGGCAATGTTTTCAATTTTTTGATAGAGGAAAATCACCTAGAGCGGGTGAGCAACATTGGAATAGACATCGCGGGGCATTACACTTGGGCCTTTCCAGATAGCTTAAACCCTAGCTTAAATCAAGCCCGAGCGGGCCGAATAAGAGCCAATCTCATCACTGACTGCCGTCGTCCCACAGCGGGAAATGAGCCAGCTGCCATCTATGTAGATGGAGGGAAGGATGTGATCATCGACCAAAATGAGCTCCACCACAATGGAATTGGAGTTTCCATTGGCTGCGAAAACTTATTGGGACAAGCGAGCCACGTGATCGTCGCCAACAATCTTATCTACCAGCAAGAAAAGTTTGGGATGGTATTTGGGGCCAATGTGGGCCAAGTCAAGCAAAGCGTCGTCCGGAACAACACCTTCTTTGATAACGGAATCATACCTGATAACTCAGGCGCTCTAGCCTTGCAAAAGAGCGAGGAAGGGGTAATCCGCAACAACCTCATCTACCTCACTAGCGACCAATATTTCGGACTGAGTCTTTTTGGCTTTGAGGTTCAAAATCTCGCCATAGACCACAACCTATTTTTCAGCACGGCAGGAAATACCCCCCGTGTGTACGCCTTCAACCCCGCAGGTGGCAGCACCTACCAGAGCGAAGCTATCCAATTTATAGACCCCAAATTCGCTTCTACCGATTCCCTTGAACCGGATTTCCACTTGCAGGAGGGCTCTCCCGCCATCGACCGCGGTAGCAATCAGATTAGCCTCATCCCACAAGAAGTAGACCTAGACGGCCAAGCAAGGAGCTTAGCCCAAATTGACATTGGCGCAGACGAATTTCAAACGGCCACTAGCCGATCGGCTATGACACAGCATAATCCTCAAGTTTATCCCAATCCCAGTAAGGGGTGGGTCATCATCCGAGGGCTGGGCCACGGGGCTATACACTTTCGATTGATGGATACACAGGGTCGCATCTTGCATGAATCTTCTTCGCCCGGACCTTCTGTCCAGCTAGACTTAACCACTCTAGCTCCGGGCCTGTATTTTGTCGAAACGGTTCATGCAATGGGTCGAAGCTTGAGTAGGGTCATTCGAGCTGGGGATTGAAGTCGCCTCAACCTAGCTAGTCACACCCTGATCAGAGCAGGGTAATCGATTCAACTTTTCACCACGGGAATATATACCTCCTCTTGGGCGTCTGGTGCATCCACCCGATAATCTGGCCCCATGATCTCAAAATTGGGATGTGGGGCCAACTGATAGCGGCTACTAGGAAGCCAAACCTGTAGGATTTGCTGAATGGTGTGTCCAAACCGATGAGCCGGGCCGTGGTGAATAAATTTGGCATACCAAGCTTCCAAAAGGGTCAAACGCTCTAAACCATTGGGTACAGGTGCAGCTGGATCTACGAGAACAGCCGCCCACTGCTGATACTCCATAGCTGGGTTCAGGTCACTGAGTCGCTCTCCTTGGGCATGGTCTAGCACGGTAACCGAATAAAAATCTCCCCCTAGTCGTCCTTCAATTTCTCCAACCCTGGGCCTAAATGATTTCCATAAATGATGGGTCTGAGGATTGGTCATTCGGTGACGGAGGGAGACCCCCACGAGGTGAATTGGGGGTAAGAGAATAATTTCTTCAGGCTGCATGTGGAGGAGAATTTTAGAGACTTAATGCCAATTCAATTTGGCTGAGATGATGCTCATTATGCCAAACCACCTTGTCAAACTCGTCTTTGAGGGTGCGAAGTCCCGTCTCACTGTGCACGTACTCATGTTGTCCATGAGAATGATAGTACCGCTGAGCGAGATAGATGATCCCATTCCGCACGGCTTTAAAGGTAGCTTGGCTGAGATCAAGGGGGTAGCTAAGGTAATCTAGCTCTTTTACCCAAGCATCCTGATCAAAGCCCCAAACCACCTGCTGAGGCTTCGCAATCCCCCTCCGGATGCGCTCGTTTAAGACGGTCTCTGCATCTGCGAGGTGGTGAAGCAATTGGCGAATGGTCCATTTACCTGAGCCATAGCTTTTGCCTAGATCTGACTCAGTTAGGGAAAAATATGACAAGGTCCGATCACGAGTGGCCTCAAGCTTTTCAATGATTTCCATAAAAGGAAGCGTGATATTTCGTTGAGTCCGAAGATATCACCCTCAAGTCAAAAACACTGCCTCAGAATGCACATCCAATGGTTAAATTTCTACCGATTTGAGGATCAGGTCGATACAATCCAAAGTGGATATTTCTTCTGCCTCAGCTTCATAATTGAGGATCAGACGGTGATTAAGAACATCGGGTGCCATGGCCTTAACATCTTCTGGCAATACATAGTCGCGGTCATTTAGAAATGCGTGGGCTTTGGCGCTGAGGTTGAGGGCCAAGCTTGCCCGTGGTGAGGCACCAAACTCTATGTATTCTTGCAAACGAGGCATGCCATATTGCTGAGGATAGCGTGTGGCCATGACCAGGTCAATGATGTAGTCTTCCAATTTTTCAGATAGCTGTACCTGATCAATTTGGCTCCGAATCTCCAGGATATCCCGGGTATTCATGATGGGCTTCACCTGGTAGTCAGTAGAAGTCCGAGCCATGCGCCGCATGATTTCTTTTTCCTCCTCTTTGCTAGGATATGATACGAAGACCCTCATCATAAAGCGGTCTATCTGCGCCTCTGGTAAGGGGTAGGTACCTTCCTGATCGATGGGATTTTGAGTAGCCAATACAATGAAAGGACTAGGTAAGGGAAAGGTCTCCTCACCAATGGTTACTTGCCTTTCCTGCATCGCCTCTAACAAAGCACTTTGGACCTTAGCAGGGGAACGATTGATCTCATCTGCCAAGATCATATTGGCAAACACCGGGCCTTGCTTCACTTCAAATTCAGAGCGGCCCTGGTTGTAGATCATGGTGCCAATCAAGTCCGCTGGCAAAAGATCAGGGGTAAACTGAATACGAGAAAATTCTAGATTCAGCGCACGAGCAAGGGTACTGATGGTCAGGGTCTTGGCCAAGCCAGGGACTCCTTCTAGCAACACATGCCCATTAGCAAACAGTCCAATCAAAAGTCGATGGATCATTTTCTCCTGTCCGATTACGACATGACTAAGCTCTTGGTAAAGTTGCTGAACCTTTTTATTCACTATTTCTGATTTTGTAACCATAAGCTACGAATAATCCTGCTACTTTTTCGATCAATAAACAGGAAAGGACAATTTCTGCCACATTACGAGAATCAATAATAATACCTATCCCACAAAGATTTTATGCTTCCCCACCTTGCTGGCCAATTTCTTTACTTGAATGGTCACTAGCCCTACATTCGCAATAAATCAACCCCCAAGTTCCAAGATTGCCCTTCCTGATTTGCGAATTATCGCGACAATACCAAATTTACATAAACACGTAGTAAATCTTACTTTTTTTTTCAGGAAAGTAAGGGTATGCAAGGCATAGGCTATATGATATCAGACTAGAGGAAATCTAAGGTTCCAGTCAACCTCTCAAAATCTCTATTCAGACAGAAAGTCAAGGAGGGGAAAGACTGGGAGTTAAATGATACGTAAACATCCCAACTTGTCTGGACGGCATTCCAGGCCTGTGCACTCGGCCGCCCGTGTCCACCGAATGCCGCCCAGCGACGCCTCAAGCTTACCTTAGGCTACTCAAACTACAGCCTTGAATCAATCAACATCAGCCTAAACTTATGAAGTTGAATAGAGGTTTGCATCTGTTTCAAAATGGCCAAAGTTCAGCTTATTCAACTGCCTTTCCCACCACTGGGAAAATACCTCTGGCTTTCTGACATCAAGAAATCCACAGCTATAGAGGGGGTCTCTCACCAGTTGGGATTATATCAGAGCCATCCACGGACGATAGATCATACACCAGTGCCCATTAATATAGACCAAGAGATCAAAAGCCGTCCCCATCTTTCGGCCAGGTTCAATGAACTTAAAGCGATAAAGCTCTAACTCTGGAGCCAAGTAAATCGCCAATTCCCTATAACCTCCGGGAAATTGCCGAGCTTCGCCCACATAGTCGATCAGCTCATTCGCATCGGTTTTCCATAGCTGATAGGCAGTTTGAACCGCCAATACCGGGCCAAGAATGAAATCGGGTTGCCGAGAAATGAATCGCTGATATTTATAAACCTTGCTTGCTAAGCGACGATCAGACAGCAATTGCTCACAATCTTCCCGACTAGGGCGTAAAGCCCGGGTCACTGCTACCCGAGCTTCAATGTCAGCGCTTAGCAAATATTGCAAAAGTGAGTCCGCTCCCGCTTGATTGCCTGAAAAGGGAAGGGCATGGGGGACTTGGGCCCATAAGGCTCCGTAGAATAGTCCCAAAACGGCCAAGCTACATAGCCATGCTCTCTTCATGGGTGATCCAGGATAAATGATAACTTCAGCTTTGGTAAACAGGATGTGTTCATCCCAAATCCAGGTGCGTTTTGTTTGCTTGTCTTAACCAAAATTGCGCCATCCTGCCCGAGTTAAACAAGGGTCAAATGTTAGATCTAGTCAGAATTCTGGATAATTTGCGTCCACTTTCTTGACCAAATCCGCTATACTCTCCTATGCCAAACTCCCTGTTCCAACCACAAAGAATTTTCACCTACTCCCTCCTGGCACCAGCTCACCTCCTTTTACTGCTTGCAATCAGCGATACCGTCCAGGCGCAACCCCGAACCTTTTATGAACACTGGCAACTGGATCAAGAGCTGGCGTCAATCACTCAAGCTGTTCAAGGCTTTGGCCATGGAGGTTGCTATTTAGGAGATTTAGAAGGAGATGGAATACCAGAAATCATGGTGGCAGAAGAGGGAAAAGAAGCCCCCCACCTCTGGTGTCTCTCCTTGGCTACGGATGGAAGGGTGTCAAATACCCGTGAAATCGACCTCACTGGCTTGGAGTTAGGCAATAGCTTTGGCCAGCGCATAGAAGCTTTAGGAGACTGGGATGGCGATGGAGTCCCCGACTTGGCCATCTCTGAACCTGCTGCCACCCTAGGGAGAAGTGCCCAAACCTATGGCTGCTTTTGGATCCTGTTGATGCAGGCCCAGGGGCAAATAAAAGAAGCCATAAAAATAAATGCACGCAGTCCCAAACTACTGGGAAAAGTTGGCCGAAACATTGGATTGGGAATGGACATTGCCTCCTTAGGCGATGTGGATGGAAATGGGCAAAATGACCTTGCCATCGGAGCGCCTGGAAAAGATAATAAGACCCCTGGTCAAGTATTTTTATTGCTCATGGAAAACATGAAAGAAGTCAAATCCGTGCATGACCTAGGAGCCAGTCATGCTGGGTTATGGGCCCAATTGAAGGCAGGGGATCGGTTCGGATTTGCCGTGGAGGCGCTGGGAGATCTGAACCAAGACGGAGAATGGGAAATTGCGGTAGGTGCCCCCGGTGATGACGTCAGTGGACAGGACCAGGGGGCACTCTATCTACTCAGCATTTCTTCTAATGGAAACGTATCGAATTGGAAAAAAGTAGTGAACGATCAAGCCGGATTTGATGTCTACCTGAATCCCGATGATCAGTGGGCTGCTAGCCTCGCCTTTTTCCCAGATTGGGTCAGTGATTCCGCCTTGAGTCGAGGTGCATTGGCTACTGGGGTGTACAAGGATGACGATGGGAGAAAAGACCAAGGAGCCATCTATGTATTAGACCTATGGAAAAATGGGCAGATAGGAGGACACCATAAAATCAGCGCCACTACCCCAAATTTTGAAGGGAGATTTCATTCTAAGCAGGCCTACCAATGGGGGCTTTCCCTTAGTCCGAGTGTTGATCTTGATGGAAATGGAAGGCCAGAGTTATTCGTCAATGGGCAGCAACATCAGTCTGGAGGAGCATACTGGATTCTTCGTCCCTCTGATTGGCCAGAAAGACTTAAGGATACCCTCCAATGGGCAGCGAGCGCCTTCCAGATCAGCGCAGCAGATTCTGCTCGAATCTATGCTCAGGCACGCAGCGCAGCGGATTCAGCACGGATAGATAGCCTATACGATCTCAGTGCCTATGCCCCTTCCCACCTCATCTTTCTGTTAGATGTTTCTGCATCCATGAGCGAATCCACTAAGCTTCCCTTGCTCAAGGAAGCTTTTATCAATTTGCTTCCTTTTCTAAGACCCGAAGACAAAGTTTCCCTCATCACCTATTCGGGGAAACCCAGCATCCAACTGGCTGCCGTGGCCGCTGAGGAGCGAGCCCTCATTACAGAAACGCTGGATAACCTTCGTTCCAGCGGGGACACCAAGCCCAAAAAAGCTGTAGAGATGGCCTATGAATTGGCAGATGACCAGTTTATCCCCAATGGAAACAATCGGATCATTTTTGCCACCGATGGAGGCTTTGAGTTTGCAGCTCTCGATCGGTCACTGGAAAAACTGGCCCGAACGGATGTTCCCCTCAGTGTATTTTATTTTGGAAAGTTGGCCAAGTGGCAAATCACCGAATTACAAGATATCGCTCAGCGTGGCTACGGTCGCAATAGCCACATCACCAGCGAGTCCGTCAACGAAGCTTTGCTGAGAGAAATTAGGATAATCAACAAACGGAAATAGCAGCTATTTTGAGTCTTGCTCTACTTTTCTGTCTGCTTGCCCCTCCTTCATGAGGCGTTGTTTTTCTAAGGCCAGCTTCCGCTGGTAGCGGCCTTGCACCACGTCAACAATCACCAATACAACCAATACAAAGTAGAAGGTAGTCTTGCTCATGGGGGTGATTTCTTGACCAAAGAAATGCATATGCGCCAAGTGCCCTCCTTCGGTCAGCAGCATCACTCCTACCAAGAATAGGATAAACAAGCCTAGCACTTCATACATCCGGTTACGCTTAAGGAAATCGGACACCCGATCCGCCAGCCATACCATCAGCACACCTCCAATTACAATGGCCGTGGCCATGACCCAAAAGACTTTGGTCAGCGCCATCGCACTTAAAATGGAATCAAAGGAAAAGACCAAATTCATTACGATGATCATAAAGATGGCCTGTCCAGCCGATTTGGTCTTGGTGCTTTTGGCATGGTCCTCTTCATGCTCTTCTAGCGAGATCATGTGCCATATTTCTTTGATCGCGGTGTATAAGATAAATCCTCCCCCTAGCAACACAATGAGGCTATGGATATTAAACTCTCCATCGATGAATCCGCCACCTGTATCAAAGCCAAAGATTGGATCCTGAAACAAATCAATCACAGAAATCAATACAAATAGCAGCACAATTCTCAGGATAACGGCTAAACCGATTCCTACTTGTCTTACTCGTTTTTGTTGGTCTGGAGCTACCGATTTCGACTCCAGGGAAATGTAGAGGAGATTATCAAATCCCAGTACCACTTGCAGCAGGACCAACATCCCGAGGGTAATGAAGTTATCCAGGGTAAGAGTTTCCATTGTAATTGAGATAGTTTGGGGCAAAACAAACAAAGACCAAGCAGGGACAAAAGGAAATAGATGGAAAATATGTTTGGCTCACGTCATAGCCCTCAGTCTGGCCTTGCCAGGTTTAATCTGACCTTAAACAAAACACACACGCATATTTGTTCATCAAATGATGCTTTTATTTTGTAAAAAATTCACAATTCTACTATTTTGTTCATAAGACAATCTCCATTCATTCCGAATAGATTGTCCATGAAAAAAGCAGTTTATTTTATTTCTCATTCCAAAATGAACTGGTTTAGACGATTTATTTTTCTTGCGACTATTTTCAGCTACGGGCTTACCGTCTGTAGTCAACCAGAGCTACGCGATAGCCTAAAACAATCTCTCACCTACCAAGAAAACCCCCGTGACAGGGTCAAAACCTTGATTTACTTGGGGCTGAGTGCCCCCTTGGGGAGTCACCAGCGGAAATATTATTTGGACTGGGTTCAGAGTTATGCCGATAGCTTAGACCAACCCATTTTGTGCAGCATGGCCTGGATTGCCCAAGGAAAGGCCTTGTGCTTCCGGGAACAGTTTGACTCTGCTAACCATTACATTCAACTCGCTTCCCAATCCCTAACCAATGAACCAGATAGCCTCATTTGGGGAGAACTATTTATTACCAGGTACTTGATTGCCAAACGTCAAGGAAAGTTCATTGAAGCCCTAGGTTACATCGATCAGGCCATCTCTTATTTTGAGGGCCCCAATCATCAGATTACAAAAAAAATCACGGCTCTTGTCCACCAGGGAAACTTATTCAATCACCTACATCGCTACTCAGAAGCACGACAATCTTTCATTCAAGCTAAGGTGATGGCAGGAAAAGAGAAAGTTCTTTCCTACCTACCTGCCCTATATAATGGACTGGGAGTGAGCTTTCTACAACAAGGCATCTATTCCAAGGCTTTGGCATCCTTTTTAACCCTTTTGGACATCACGGATAAATCGCAGTATTCCATCCAAGCCTCCGCGTATGGAAATCTCGGGCTCATCTACAAAGAGTTAGGACAACTCGACTCTGCCAGGGTCTATGCGGAAAAAACCTTAGCCCTGTATCAGCGACTTCACTTAAAAGCTCAGCAAAGTGATGCGTTGATTAACCTTGCCCTCATAACCCGAAGACAAGGTGATATAGCAGAAAGTGAATCCTACTTGGTCCAAGCTGAATCCTTACTCAATAGTCAAGATAATCCTTATCGACAAGGAGAAATTTTAATTCAAAAAGGCTTAAACCAGCAAGTTTTGCAAAACTGGGACCAGGCAGTGACTTATTTCGAGGGAGCTGCCACAATGCTCCGCCAAGCCCAACAGCATGCATCTGAAATGATCGCTTACGTTCATTTGGCTCAAGTCTTCCTCATTCAAGGTAAAGTAGAAAATGCCATAGCACTGTGTCAACGAGTAGAAGACTCAGGACTTGAAATAGATGAGAAATCATTTATGTCCTGCCTTCAGACCAAAGTCAAAGCCTTGTCCAGTCAGGGGCAATACAAACAGGCACTCTTCTATCAAACTGAGCTTATCAGACACAAGGACTCTCTCGATCAAGCAAAACGAAACTTAATTTCTTCTAGCCTTTTGCAAGACCTGGCTTATAAAAAGCAAAACCAGGCCTTTGTCAATCTTCAAAAACAATCTCATCTGAAGGATGAGGAACTGACCATCCAGGCTGCTGTAGTAGAAAAACAGAGATGGCAGATTGGAGCCAGTCTAGCTGCTATCTTCATGGGAGGAGTGCTACTTACCCTGGTCTGGAGAAACCAGCAGGAGAAATCTAAAGCCTTAAAAGAGCAAGCTAAACTCAGCACAAAATTAGGACAACAACGCGATCGATTAAGTCAAGAAAATCAAAACAAAGATCTTCTACTTTCCATTCTTTCTCATGACCTTCGTGCCCCTCTCACCCTCATCAAGGAGACCCTGGATATGTATGAGGATCAGCGCTTGACCCTTGCCGAGAGTCAGGAGCTGGTTAGCAAACTAAAAAGCCGAGTAGACGCGACCCTGCTTCTTACAGACAACTTGCTGACGTGGGTCTCGAGTCAGTTTGAGGAGTCCCACATGACCCCAGGCTGGCACGAGCTACCCCTGTTAGTTAAAGAAGCGTTAAGCCCACTCGAAGCCCCTCTAAACAAGAAAGGGTTGTTGGTAGAGACCAACCAAGTTCCCCCCACCCAAATCTGGACTGATCGGGACAGCATAATGATCATTCTCCGGAATCTGCTGAACAATGCCATGAAATATGCCCAACCAAATGGAAAAATCGGATTCCACGTACACATCTCTGAGGAAAAGTCTGAGGAAAAAGTCACTTTCAAGGTATTTGATGATGGGCCAGGGATTCGTCCTGATCAATTCGAAAAAATATTCAACTGGCGGTCACCAAGTCAACCAGGTAGCATGAATGAAAAAGGCTATGGACTGGGCCTAGCCATCAGCAAAACGGTAGTTCAACAACTCGGGGGCAGGATCTGGGTTCAAAACCAGCCCAAAGGAGGCGCATGCTTCCATGTAGAACTCCCTATTGCTCCCCCCGAAGAAAATTGAGCACTTGTGGAAAGTGATCCCCTCTAGCCTGGGGATGGGTCAGCATATCAATATGGCCGTAGTTTCTCTGAAAACCATGCTGGGGGCTTAAATGAACCACCTCACTTCCCTCTAGGTGTTGGGACTCTTGACGAAACCGGTCTACATCTTCTGGATGTCCCAAATCTCGGTCTGCCCCTCCGACCATGTAAAGGGTTCGCGGCAAACTAACCTTTTGAGCAGCTGAGGAATAATCAAAGCCATCTCTAGGATCTACCCAAAGGCTCCCGGCTTTGGTCCAAGCTGCTCCCTCTAGCAGACTGAGTCGAGATTCATTATCTGCCCCTCCTCCCCATTCCCGTGCGGGAAGATATCCATACACGGCGAGGAAGACTCGGGCCAGTCTTTCCCAAAAAACCCTAATCTTCCAAAACACGGCCCAGTTCTTCACGCCTACACTCCTCTTGGTACCCCAATGAACCATGCGGCTTATTTTGGCAAGGTAAGTAGGGTGCCGAACCAAAAAAGAGTTGACGAGTACCCCTCCCCAAGAATGAGTAATCAAGCTTAGGGATGTCAGCTTATGGCGATCTAAAAGAAAATCTATAACCTGAGGCAAATCCTCATTGATCGACTCCCATTGACCATGCTTGCTGCCGCGGCCAATGGGAGGCAAACTGCCTCCCCTACCCCGCCAATCCAGGACGTAGACCTGAAACCCAGCTTGGGCTAAATAGGGAGCAAATCCCTTCAAGCTACGCGAATAGAATATCCGGCCGTTTTCGATGCTTCCATGCAGAAGCAAGGACACCGGACCATCTGAAGCAGTGAAAAAATGCTTGAGGTGCAGACGATCCCCCCCAGAGAGGGCGAGTAATTCAATTGAATCCAATTGGATTTCCATTGATGTAGAGGTGAATAGAAAGCAGACTTGTAAGGCAAAATAAAGCTAGTTCCCAAAATAGATAAGCCTAAAAAGTGTGGGAGATTCTATCTTCTTTATCTTATAAAGTCAGAAGCCTTCTACTTTTGGCCGATGTCCGAGTGATCAGTAACTTTGCAGCCGCAATAGAGGTTTATTCCTACCCCAATTGGGCCTCTCAAAGACCGATCAAGAATCCATATGGCCGATCAAAAATCCGTTTCGGGCAAGGCCCTAGATCGCAGGTTACTCCGCAGGATGTTGGCCTACGTCAAGCCATACCGAGCCCAATTTGGCCTGGCTTGGCTGATGACCATTCTTTTGGCCCTACTCAGTCCCGCTCGACCCTTGTTGGTTCAGCGTGCCCTAGATCAACATGTAGCCATAGGAGATCTAGGAGGACTGCACTTCATTGTGTTGCTGATCCTGGGGGTATTGATCATCGAAGGACTGGTCATGTACGCCAATACCTACTTGACCAACTGGCTTGGACAAAGCATCATCCGCGACATTCGCCAGCAGGTTTTTCGCCATATCCTCCAGCTCAAGCTTAGCTATTTTGATCGTACCCCCATTGGGACCCTGCAAACTCGGACCATCAATGACGTAGAAACCCTCAACAATGTCTTCACCTCTGGTTTGGTGCGTATCTTGAGCGAATTGCTCAAGTTGATTGCCATTGTGATTGCCATGTTTTACCTCAGTTGGCCCCTGACCTTAGCGGTGCTGGTTACACTCCCTCTGCTAATTGGGGCTACCATCATTTTTAAGAACAAGGTAAAAGTCGCCTTCCAGCAAGTACGAAAATCCGTCTCTGAACTGAATGCCTTTGTTCAAGAGCACCTAAGTGGCATGAGCATCATCCACATTTTCAACCGAGAGAAAGTAGAGATGGACCGCTATGAAGAAATCAATGGCCAACTTAATCAAGCCAATCTCAAGACGGTGCTCTATTATTCGATCTATTATCCAGTAGTAGAAATCATCACGGCTGCAACCTTGGGAATCTTGGTCTGGTATGGAGCCCACCGGGTAATTGGAGCTGGACTGATGTTTGGGGAACTGGTTGCCTTCATCATGTTTGTCCAAATGTTTTTTCGACCTATTCGTATGCTAGCTGATCAATTCAACACCCTCCAGATGGGCATGGTCAGTGCGGAGCGAATTTTTCACATCTTGGATATCCAAGAATTTATCCCCAACCAGGGTCAACAAAAGGCACGTACCCATGAGGCCCATCGGGCTCTCAGCATTGAGTTCAAAGACGTGCATTTTGCCTACAAAGAGCCTGACTATGTCCTCAAAGACATCAGTTTTAAAGCGCAGCCTGGGGACAAAATTGCCTTGGTAGGTTCTACGGGTTCAGGAAAAACCACCATCATCAACCTGCTCAACCGTTTCTACGATATCCAATCTGGTCAAATCCTGATTGATGGAACCGAAGTGAGAGACTATGAGTTGTCTGCGCTGCGCAGCCTGACGGGGATTGTGCTCCAGGATGTGTTCCTTTTTTCAGGCAGCGTTTACGACAACATCACCCTCA
Source organism: uncultured Bacteroidia bacterium (assembly GCA_964521065.1). Taxonomy (GTDB): domain Bacteria; phylum Bacteroidota; class Bacteroidia; order J057; family J057; genus CAYVAP01. The sequence goes on from CAZFPQ010000018.1 coordinate 45,643, forward strand.
ACAATCCGGATATCTCTCGCGAGCAGGTCATTGAAGCGGCCAAACAGGTAGGGGCACATGACTTTATTATGCGCCTACCAGAGGGATATGATTACCACGTGAGGGAAAGGGGAGCCACCTTATCCCTGGGTCAGAGGCAACTTATTGCTTTTGCACGGGTCATGACCTATGATCCAAGTATTTTGGTTTTGGACGAAGCCACCGCTAACATCGACACCGAGTCTGAAGAGATCATTCAGCAGGCAATCGATACGGTCTTGACCGGTCGCACCTCCATCATCATTGCCCATCGCCTCTCGACTATTCAAGCTTGTGATCAAATATTGGTCCTACATCAAGGGCGTATCATTGAGCGAGGCGATCACCAGGAACTGCTAGGGCTGGGCGGGGCATATCACGATTTACATCAGATGCAAGCGGTTTAAGACGCAAGCGGCTCAAGTTAGAATAGCCTTATTCTGCCTGCTTTGTCAAGATGTGGTTCAACAATTGCCCAGTACTCCGATCCAACATTTCATAAACTTCTTCAAAACCACGCTGTCCCCCATAGTATGGATCAGGGACGTCGGCTTCTGGTGCCTGAGGGTCAAAATGCCGCATTTTGTACAACTGGGCTTTGCCTGCTGGAACGCCATTGGCAAGCGCCTCTAAGTCTCTTAAGTTGCTACCATCCATGGCGAGGATGTAGTCAAAATAGCGAAAATCCTCTTGGTTGACCTTGCGAGCTCGACTGGGCAGTTCCACTCCATGTTTGGCCGCCGTTTGGCGCATTCTGGGATCAGCCCTTTCTCCCACGTGCCAGCCCCCCGTCCCAGCTGAGTCAATCTCAAATTGATCTGTAAGTCCCGCTTGCTGAACTTTGTCAATGAATAAGCCCTCAGCCATGGGAGAGCGACAGATGTTTCCGAGACAGACAAATAAGACCTTGGTCATGCGCTAGGCAACTTAAAAGTTATGATTACGCAAAGATATATAAACCCTAGCATATAAACACTTAAACGGAAGAAGGAGGGCTAAGAAGGGGTACAGAGGTAGGGGTAAGGAGCTTTTATTTTATGGTCAAGGAACACGAAAAAAATAACATGTCGCTTTTGCCCAGGAGTTTTGTTCCAGATCAAGGAAGGAAAATCGACCTTAGCGAGTCGAAGATTCCGACCTATCGG
>CAZFPQ010000019.1:0-45125 GCA_964521065.1 uncultured Bacteroidia bacterium
CCAACTTTTCAAAAAATATATCTTGACACTTCTTAGGGCCGGAAAGTGGGTTACATCAAACGCGACCTAAATTTTTGGGACGATGTAGAAGCGAGTTTAAGATTTGGCTTCGCTCGGATCAGTGGTAAGGATCCTTTTGCAAGAAAAAGCAAAGGCCTAGATGACGCTCACTTTTTTCAATCACCATCTTTCCTAAGAGAGCTAGACTTTGGATGCCAGGACTCCCTACTAATCTTAGGGGAAAATGTGAGACTTAGATCTGGGCCGGGTTTAGGTTATGACATAATTCAAACATCTTCCTACGGAAAATTCAAATGTGACTGCAATGTCATGCAGGGAGCTGAATTTCCTCGGATGGACAACATGAGTTGGGTAAGGGTTTATACTCCCACAAAAAGAACTGCCTTTGTAGCCCTTAATCTAACCAGCTTAAAGATTTCAAGAACAATCACGGTATCAAAAGTATTGGGTGAGTGGAAAATCACCAGTGTCTTTCGAAAGCCTGGGTGCTAGATGAGTGATGAGATTCCTCCAAGTACAATTGGACCTGAAGATTTTGGCATACCGAATACCTCTAAGCTACTGCTCATCAGGCATTCTTAATTTTACCTGTGAACCGCTAGATTTAGATTAAACGCACTGACTTACACGTAATCCAAGCCAGCCCTACCACCGACTTAGCACCTTCACCTCCGTCGGAGGATTGGCATCATCGTTCGGATCAATGGCGATGTTTCCATTCGCCCGAACCAGGATGGGGATGCCGCTTTCCTTTAGACAAAGGTCAATATTGTTTTCATTGTCGCCCAAGTCGGCCAACTGGAAAGGGGTCACTTCTAGGGTATCTGAACTTTGGACCAAAACTACCGTGAAGTCGCCTCTCTCATTCTCACCAAGCTCCTCTCCGTTCAGCGCCCGTACGCCGCCAGACCATACAGCCTTGACCACCAGCTTGGTTTCTTCTTTGGGGCAATCGCAGCCGTCTCCTTTTTCGATGTAAGGATAGTCATCATCGATGATGAAGTACTCGGCGTAGCTCAAAATCGGACCTTCCTCCAAGGGAATGACCTCTACGCTCTCTCCTTTGAAGTTTTGCCCCGTCCGGGCCATTAAGTCCCCCACTACTTTTACCGAAACCGGGGGATTATCCGGAGCATTGCCATACTCTCCGATGAGCAAGACAGTGCGGAGTTCAAATTCCTCATTGGCGGGCAAAAAACTGGCTGCCTCCACTTCGAAAACGCTGCCGTCTTGTGTGGTGACAGCAAAATCAGCCCCTTCCAGGGTACTGGGGTCAAGTTCATGAGAGAATACCAAGGGCATTCCATCCTTGCCGGGTGCTTTTCGATAGATGGCCCTGGCTCTTTGGGTCAAACCATTGTCCAAACCAAAAAAAGCCGTTAATATCTTGATCTCCCGACTTTTATCCACCTCAGGCACGGATGCGGACAAGTAGATTTTGCGGGGATTGCGGGTAATTTTGTTGTTGCTCGTGCCGCTGCCACATCCAATCAAGGTGGCAGTGATAAAAACCAGAATGGTAGTCTGCTGAAGAAAGTAGAATGATGCTTTCATCTCTCTGTTTACTTGATTTTACGTAAGGCCTGCACTCATACTGAAGAAATATTTCTTCTCTGTGAACCGAAATTAGTATAATTGTACTAATTACAAAATAAAAATTAGCACTGAAGTACTAATCTAATACATGAAGCTAAAAGAAAGAATCCTCAAGAAAGCGCTAGAGCTGTTTAGCGAACGGGGGATATCCTCGACCTCCCCCAATCAAATAGCTGCGGCCTTGAATATCAGCGTTGGAAACTTGACTTACCATTACAAGACCAAGGCGGTTTTAGTAAAGGAGGTATACGAGCAAATGCATGCCGATTCTCAAGATTTTCTTAAGCTGGATGGCTACTTGACCCTAGATGATTACAGGAAAAGCATGAAGAAGTTTCGGGATTTCATGGACCGCCACCACTTCTTCTTTCATGACCTGGTTCACATCCTCCGCCATTATCCAGAAGTGGGAAAACTATATGAGCAAAGCAACTTAATGCGCTTCAGACAAGGTAGACAGCTCTTTGAATATTACATAGAAACGGGCAGAATGATCCCAGAGAAGGAAGGAATCAACTATGATTACTTGACTTATAACGTGTGGATGGTGGGCTCATTTTGGAATATCCAGAGCAAAATCATTGCCCCAGAAATCATATTTGACCAGCCCACTGACATCCTCGATATGACCTGGTATATGATCTTGCCCTACCTCACCCCAAAAGGAAAAGAGGAATACGATCAGATCAATGAGCTTCTTAAAAATTGATGATCGTCTTAGCTATGATCCGTGAATTATTGCGGAATCTCCCCCAGGCTCCCAAAAGTGAAAGTGGCGAAAAGCTCAACACCTATAATTTGCTTGTCATCTTTCCAGGATAGAGGTCAAAAAAGTGATACATTTCAGATGCAAACCTAAACTCATCTGATTGGAAAATCACCCTGAACTATCCCTCAACGAGTCAGGCACTTCTAGGCCTAAAGGCTCCCTCTGGGCGGCGTTGAAAGATGCCATTCGAGGTACGGACGCAGACTACACCCAAGTCAGCCTCAACAAGGCCATTTTTCTCTTGGCCGTTCCCATGATCCTTGAGCTGGTAATGGAATCCACCTTTGCCGTAGTGGATATTTACTTCGTAGGGAGACTGGGACCTTCTGCGGTGGCCACCGTAGGCTTAACTGAGACCTACCTATTTCTTCTTTATTCCCTGGCCATGGGCTTATCGACGGCGGTAACGGCCATCATTGCGCGTAGGGTCGGAGAAAAAGACCAGAAAAAAGCCTCTGATACCGCCCTGCAAGCGATCCTGCTTTCGGTCATCTTATCTCTGCCATTTGCCATCGCAGGGATTTTCTTCGCCAAAGACCTACTTAGCCTGATGGGAGCAGACGCTTGGAGTTTGGAAAATGGCTTTCATTACACACAATGGATGCTGGGGGGCAACATGGTCATCATCCTTATTTTTGTGATCAATGCGGTATTTAGAGGGGCTGGAGATGCCGCCATCGCCATGCGAGTCCTCTGGATCGCCAACGGGATCAACATCCTCCTTGACCCCCTCCTGATTTTTGGTTGGGGCCCCATCCCGGCTTTCGGGGTGGAAGGAGCAGCCATTGCTACGACTACTGGTCGAGGCATCGCGGTAGCGATCCAGCTATGGCTCTTAGCCAAGGGAGGCAAACACATACAGGCCAGTATCACCCGGCTCAAATTTCAGGCCCAAACCATGCTGCACATATTCCGCACTTCACTGGGCGGCATTGGGCAGATGTTTGTTGCGGTGAGCTCTTGGATATTTTTGATGCGAATCTTGGCTGATGTAGGGAGTGAAGCGGTTGCGGGAGCAACCATCGCCTTTCGCGTCATGATGTTTACCCTCATGCCGGCCTGGGGCTTGTCCAACGCAGCGGCAACTTTAGTGGGTCAAAATTTAGGCGCAGGGAGTCCAGGTCGAGCTGAGAAGTCGATATGGAAAATCGGTTTTTTTAACATGGGATTTCTGGTGGTGGTTTCCATCCTCTACTTCCTCTTTCACCATTCACTGGTGAGCATATTCACCGATGATCCACAAGTCATTGAAATCGGTGGAGAATGGTTGAAAATACTGTCTTATTCCTACTTCATCTATGGATGGTGGATGGTGTCGGTCCAGGCCTTTAACGGAGCCGGAGATACCCAGACGCCTACCTGGATCAACGTCATTTTTTTCTGGATCATTCAGATTCCTTTGGCCTACTGGTTGGCAAGGGGCTTAGATTGGGGACATTCGGGAGTATTCTGGTCCGTTTTTGTCTCGGAAACCGCTGCAGGCCTGTTTACCTTATGGATATTTACCCGAGGGAAGTGGAAAAATGTAAAAGCCTGAGCAAGGTCGAACTCAGGGTGAGTAGGCACCTAAGTCAATGGGAGAAAATCCTTGTTGTGATTAATTTCCTCTTTCACTCTACAAAAGAGCCAGCTAAGTTGAGAAACCAGGTTCCATGGATTTTCTAAAGAAAAAAAGGGAGAAGCTGCTGCCCTGGGTCATTTGCTTGACGATGCCAGGGTTAGAACTCATCAACTCATCCCCTTTTCGGGAAGAGTTAGAACTACCTGAACTGATCGCGCGCTGGTTATTGGTTGCGTTTTTCTTGCTGATGCTTTGGTATACTACGGCTTGGGGATTTGCGAGATTCAGAGGGGCAAAGCTCATTGGAATGCTTCTGCTTTGCAACTTGGGTGTGGTTGGGATGCTGGCCTTTTTTCAATTTTTCATCTTCGATCCAAATGAGATGTCAGGGATACCCTATCCACTTTGGCTCCTGCTTTTTCGCTTGGGCATTGTGGCTTCTTTATTTTTGGCCATCCAAAGTAGTACGGCTGCCATCCGGCAAAATGAACAACTCAAAACCGAGAATTTTGCCCTGCAATCCGAGAATTATCGCGCCCAATTAGACCAACTCAGGAAGCAGGTAAATCCCCATTTCCTCTTCAACTCTCTGAGCACCCTACAAACCATGATCAGGGCCCAAAACCCGCGCAGCGCAGAGTTTGTGTACAACTTATCGGATGTTTACCGCCAGCTCCTGCAAACCCGTGAATCCAACGTGATCAAGCTCCAAGAAGAGCTGGATTTCCTGGGCTCGTATATCTACCTACTCAAAGAACGACACGGAGAAGCAGTAAAGATTGAGATCGACGTAGAACCCTCTTCCCTGCAATACTCCTTGCCGACCTTTGCCTTGCAATTACTGGTGGAAAATGCCACCAAGCACAACATTGTTTCGGAAAGTCGCCCCTTAACTATTCGTATTTTCCAACAGACTCCTCTGACCATCAACGTCAGCAACAATCTGCAACCCAAAAAGAACGTCACTTCATTTGGAGTGGGTCTGGAAAACCTAAAAAAGCGTTATCAATTGATGGAGATCCCCAAAGGAGTCCAAGTGTTCCAAGACGAGCACACATATGAGGTAAGCTTAACCCTTTTTTGATGGTACATGTACTCATCGTCGAAGACGAGCGAAATACAGCAGAGATGCTCCGTGAATTGATCGAAACCCGGGAAGACTACCTTGTGGTTCGAACCTGTGACAGCATCGAAGCCACGGTTTCCTATCTCGAAAAGCACCAGACCAAGCTAGACCTCATTTTTATGGACATCCAGCTCGCTGACGGAGAAAGCTTTGGGATTTTTGAAGAAATAGAGGTCAAGGTACCCGTAGTTTTTTGTACGGCCTATGATGAGCATATCATGAAGGCATTCAAAAGCAATGGCATCGACTACTTATTGAAACCCGTCCGAGGATCAGACGTTGATGCAGCCCTGCGCAAATTCGAGGGATTACGCAGCTCCTTGTCCAAAGACGCTCCAGCAAATCCTCATTCAGGTGATTCAAAAAATCCTCAAATGTCCCTGCAGCGGACCTTCCTGGTGCGATTCCGAGAGAAGATGATTCCGGTTGCCGTGGACCAGATTGCTTTTGTGATGCTTCAGGATGAGGTAGTCTACCTGTTTAATTTCAATGGGGACAAATACCCGGTCTTCAAAAAAATGGAAGAAATGGAGCAGGCCCTAGACAGTCAACAATACTTTCGCATCAATCGCCAGATGATGGTCAACCGAGAGGCCATTCGAGAAATTGAGCCCTATTTCAACCGCAAGGTAGTGATTTCCCTTCCCTTCCAACTTCCCGATAAAGTCATCGTGAGTCGATTAAAAGTGACGCCTTTCATTGACTGGGTAGAGGGCCGCTAAGGATATCTGACCATCCTCAGACGACGTGCATACCACCTCAGGAAGTCATGGTGGCATAAGAGAGCTCAAAAGCATCCTTGAGGCGATGCCTCAAAGAGTTTTCCCTCTGTTCAATTCACCTCCGGCCTTGTTCAATTCACTGGGTTTGCTCAAGCAAAGCCTCAAGGATCTCGTCATGTTTACTGTGTCACCTACTCAAAGTGAACTTAAGCATGAACAAATCCTTCTTCATCCTCAGCATTTGCCTTATCGCCATCAGCCTTCAGGCTATCGGTCAAAACAAAGCCGATCAGATCTGTGGAACCTGGCTCAACGAGGAAAAAGACTCTCACATTAAGATCTATCAACGAGATGGAAAGTTTTATGGCAAAGTAGTCTGGCTCAAGGAGCCCCTCAACGAGCAAGGCCAGCCCAAAACCGACCTCAACAACGCCAATCCTGCACTCAGAAATCGCCCCATTATGGGGATGGAGATCCTCAGCGGATTGGAGTACCAGCAAGGCAAGTGGGAAAATGGAAGCATCTATGGACCACGCCGCGGCGAGTCCGCCGAATGTAGTGCGACCCTAGCTGATGATGGGACCCTGAAGCTATCCATTAGCCAATCTTTTTTCTCCGTGACCAAAACCTTTACCCGAATATGAGTACCGTCAAAAGCTTTGCCCTGGTCTTTTTGCTAAGCTTAGGCTTGTCCCTATCTGCCCAGGTGGGCAACATAGAGTTGACCAGTGCAGAACAGGCCATCCAACTAGCTTGGACCCAAAACCCTGACCTGGAGGTCTACCAATTGCAACAACAGCGTGCTGCCTCAGAATGGCGCAGCAGCCGAAGTGCCTACCTACCCCAAGTAACGGCTACCGCCAATGGCCAATGGAATGCAGCGCTCGCCACTACTCCTTTCCCAGCGGAACTGGGCGTGCTGTTGGGAGAACCGGGAGAATCCGTCAACGTGCAGTTTGGGCAGCCTTATACCTACAACGCGGGGATAAATATTTCACAGAACATCTTCGACTGGCAGGCTATTCAGCGTACCCGATTGAGCGAAACCACAGTCAACTTAACCGGGGCCCAATCTGAAGCCTTTCGACAAAGCCTGGCGGAGCAGGTGTCCATGAGCTATTATACCGCCCTCATCGCCCAAGAGGCTCTGCGGGTGAGTCAGCATGACCTGCGGATAGCCGATAGCATTTTCCTGCTGGCACAGGAAAAATTTGATCAAGGCCTCATCGACCGCTACAGCCTGAACCAGGCCAAGATCAACGTCAACAACCTCAAACAAAGCGACGCCTCTACCCAAGTTCTCTATCAGCAAAGCCTCCAGCAGCTCGGCATATTGATGGGGATTGAAAACGGGCAAGAGTTGCTCTTAGCAGAGACTCCAGCGATCGAAAACCTTGCCCTTCAACCTAATTTAGCCCAAGATCAAGCTCTCAGGGTGCTAGAGCAACAAGTGCTACAGGCTGATTTACAGGTCGGGGTTCAGCAAAGCGCCTACGCCCCCAAGCTTTCCTTTTATTCTTACCTAGGCAAGCAGCAGTTCCAGAATGAGTTCACCATGTCCTTTGGGTCAGATAGTTGGAGCAACTATAGCTACCTCGGGCTAAACCTGTCCATTCCCATTTTCTCAGGAGGGAGTACCCGGAACCAAGTAAAAGCTGCCCAAATCGACCGGGACATCGCAATGGCACAGCTGGAAACGGAAACCGCTCGCTCAAAAGCCGCCGATGAGCTGTTGATGACCGAATATCAGCAAAGTCTCATCTCCGCTCGCTCTGCCGAGGAAAACTTTTCCTTAAACGAAGAAAACAGCCAACTCGCCCTGCAGAAGTACCGGCAAGGACTGATCAGTCTAGATGCTTATTTCCGAACATTTGACGAATACCTCAAGGCCGAAAACGCCTACCTGAACTCACTCTCCGTCCTTTATTCCTATTACGCTACCCTTATCTCAAGAAAATAATCATGCATCAGCATTCATATCTCATCAGTTTACTCCTAGCCATCGCCCTAGTAGGTGCCTCTTGTAGCCAAGCGCCAGAGGCCAAAGTAGAGCAAAAAAGCATCATCGATGCGGTATTTGCCAGCGGATTCATCGCTACCACCGAAGAGTACCTCGTCATGGCCAATACGGAAGGGTATATCACCCAGCGTATGGTCCTAGAGGGTGATCCAATTAGCGCAGGAAGTCAACTGTTCACCCTCGCGCAGGATGTTCCCTCAGCTCAGTTGACCTCCGCAGAAGCCACCTATCAGGATGCCTTGCGAAAGACCCAACCCAATTCTCCTCAACTCATGGATCTGAAGCTCAAGATTGAGCAAGCAGAGGTACAACTGGCCCAAGACCAGAAAAACTACGAGCGTTACCGCGAGCTGGTAGAAAGCCAAGCTGTGTCCCAGCTTGAATATGAGCAGGCCCAGTTGCAACTGGAAGCCTCCCAAAACAGCCTGGACCGGCTTAAGCAATCCCTGGTAGATTTGGAGAGCTCTTTACAGTTGAACTTGACCAGTGCGGAAAGCCAGCTGAAGGTTCAGCAAGAAACCAACGCAGAGTACGTCATCAATTCAGCCATAGAAGGAAGGGTACTCAACTTATACAAAAGCCGGGGGGAACTGGTGAGACGTGGAGAAGCATTGGCGAAAATTGGAGGGGGAGAAAATGTCATCAAGCTTTATGTAGCAGAAGAAGACATCAACCTGGTAGAGGAAGGGCAATCAGCCTACATCTCCTTGAACACTGCTAAAGAGGAAGTTCATGAGGCGCGAATCAGCAAAATCTACCCTGCCTTTGACGAGCAGCAACAATCTTTCATGGTCGAAGCGGCCTTTTTGAACCCTCCCTCACCCCTTTACCCTGGCACCCGCTTACAGGCCAATATCGTGGTACGCAAAAAGGATGACGCCCTGGTAATTCCCTCTGAATTCCTACAGCCTGGCGACAGTGTACAAATGAAAGATGGGACCAAGCATGCAGTAGAAGTAGGCTATCGAGGCGATACCTGGGTAGAAATCACCCAAGGAGTAAAAGCAGGACATACCCTTAGCTCAAACTTGTAATCCCATGGCATCCACCAACTACAAAATCGCTTTTTCTCACCTGACTTCGCGCCTCAAGCAGACCCTGGTGGCCGTGTTGAGTGTGACCTTTGGGATCTCCATGTACGTGTTCATGAACAGCTTCATGAATGGAGTCAACGACACCCAAACCGACATGGCTTTCAGTGCCTTGTCTCACGTAAGGGTATACAACGACCTCCCTGAGGACCGCAGCAACCTGCTGGCACACAAGGTTAGTTCTACTGAGGTGGTTCATCTGCGCAATCCCAAGGTCATACAATACACCGAGGGGATACAGAACTCGGAAAAATATATCGATCTCTTAGAAAGTCACCCCTTGGTATCGGTAGTAGCTCCCGAAGTGAACCTCAACGTCTTTTATCAGAATGGAGCGGTTAAACTAAATGGACTTCTAGCCGGGGTAGACCCCGTGCAAGACGATGCCATGTATCAAACCAAGGACTACATCGTGGCTGGCGATTGGGATGCCCTCAATTATCGGAGCGATGGGATTGCCATCGGGGTGGGGCTAGCAAAAAAGCTGAGCGTCACGCTCCACGACAATGTCCAGGTAATGACTTCTGAGGGAGTGACCAAATCTTACGAAGTGTTGGCTCTATTTGAGACTTCCATCACCAATGTGGACAATACCAAGGGTTACGTACGCATCGGATCTGCTCGTCAATTGCTCTCCAAAAACATGAGCTACGTGACCGACATTCAGGCCAACCTCGCCGACTATAACCAGGCGGAAGTAGTGGCAGCAGACATGTCAGGACTTATCCCCTACAAAGTAGAATCGTGGCAGGCCTCTAATGGCCAACTGGTAGCGGGGAATGAACTCAGAGACATCATCGCGATTGCCGTTTCCCTGACCATTTTGTTGGTAGCGGGTTTTGGGATTTACAACATCATGAACATGACGGTCAATGAGAAGATCCGGGAGATTGCCATCCTAAAGGCCATGGGTTTTGGCGGCCAGGACGTAGTGGAAATTTTCTTGGTCCAGTCCATCATCATTGGCGTAATCGGTGGCTTAGTGGGCCTAGGCTTTGGCTACGTAGTCTGTGCCATTGTGGACCAATTGCCTTTCGAAATCGCCAGCCTGACCAGCTTGCCCGTGGCCTATCGGCCCATCGACTACGCCATGGCCTTCTTATTTGGGCTGATCACCACCTTCGTCGCAGGCTATCTACCTGCCAAAAAAGCTTCTCGGGTAGACCCGGTTGAAATCATCAGAGGATAAAACATCATGAACGACATAGCTTTATCTGCTCGGCAGATCAACAAACACTTCCACGTTCCCCAGGAGTTCCATGTATTGAAAGACGTGAACTTTGAAGTAAAGAAAGGGGAATTCTTGGCCTTGGTAGGCAAATCTGGCTCTGGCAAGTCCACCCTGCTATACGTGCTGAGCACCATGGACACCGACTACCGGGGGGACCTGATGATCAACGACACGGTGCTGACGGGCAAGCAGCAAAACGAGCTGTCGGCCTTCCGGAATGCCCACATTGGTTTTGTGTTCCAGTTTCATTATCTGCTGCCAGAGTTCACCGCGCTAGACAATGTCATGCTCCCGGCTTTGAAGCTCGGAGTTAAATCAAAGGAAGAGATCCGTGAAAAAGCCTTGGAAAATCTTGACCTGTTGGGCATCAAGGATCAGGCCCAAAAGCAGGCCAATCGCCTGAGTGGAGGGCAGCAGCAGCGGGTCGCCATCGCCCGGGCCTTGATCAACGATCCGGCCATCATCATGGGGGATGAGCCCACCGGTAATCTCGACTCCAAGAACACCAGCGTAGTCTTCGACATCTTTCGAGAGCTGGCCGCAGAGAGAGGCCAGACCATCATTGCCGTCACCCACGACGACGACTTTGCCGCCAATTGCGACCGCATCATTGAGATGGCTGACGGGCACGTGTTGCCAGCCTACTGATTCTTCCATCTTTTCAACTTCATCCTATGCCCATGCGAACCTGCCTACTTCTTTGGCTGATCGGCCTCTGTATACAGCAACTGCCTGCCCAGAGCTATACCTGGGAGATAGACCGACGGAAAGCAGATAAAGAGGAGCAAAAAAAACTTGATTCACTTGCTCTGGCCAACAAAAAATTCCTGTATCGCTCCCAGTTTTACCTTAAAACTGAGTTTCCCATTCAGGCTGGGATTGGCTACCAACATATAGCACCTAGCGGACTCGCCTTCCATGGCAGTGTGGGATTATACCCCAAAGCTTTCTCCACCTTGCTGATCAACTTGGCCCCAGAAGAAACCTTGGACCCTCAACTAGCCGAATTCATACAGGACCGCGCAAGAAATGGATCTGTGATCGAATTGGGGATGGGATATTACCACTTAAAGTCTGGTTTTTTCAGTTTGCTGGGGGTTCAGTTTCAGCGCTATGGCTTTTCTGCAACCATGGATGAGCTGGTGCAAAGTTTGGAGGTAGATGTTGCCGCCAACAATGCCGATTTCGAGGAACTCTTGAACAGTTCTCAACCCATCAGCGATTTTTATTACCGTGAGATGCTATACCCCACTTTTCGAAACACCAATCTGGTCCTTTCTGTGGGTAAACTCTTCCGGTTCAGTGCCATCCCTCAACTCTCCATCAGTACAGCCATGGCATACAGCCTCAGCCTTGATAGCAGCTTTTCAGTAGAGGCCAACTCCACCATTGGGCGGATCGTGACTAGCAACGTGATCAATCCCATTCTGACTGAGAATATGCCTCAAAACGGGGTAAGGGGTCTCCCTACCCTAAGCCTGACCGTGAACTATCATTTTGGGGAGATCATTCGCTAGGATCTTCATTCGGCAGCTAGGGAAGTAACTCATGACCCAATATCATTTTTCATTACCCGCATGCCTTTCATATTCAAAAAAGCCCACCTCTCCTTTGGTTCAATTTAGGCCTAAGGATGTTCACTTCACTTGATTTCTTCCCTAAGAAAAGGGCTCCAGCTAGGATATTTACTTCCGCCATCACGAGGGACGAAAGGAACGGGTGTTCCTGCCACCTCTGCTGAGCGACTACAAGTCGCAAGCGCAACTTCATGTTAAAACCTGACCATTGAACCCTTTAGGAATGGGCTCCAAACCAACATCCCCCCATTCCTACAAAACACCAAAGATGAAATACCTAATTTTGATCCCCCTCCTGCTGGGCAGCCTAATGGCTCAAAGCAACTACACCATTAGCGGCCAGGCCAAAGATGGCTCCACTGGCGAAGACTTGATCGGCGTGACCATCATGGTCAAGGAACTCCCTAGCAAAGGAGCACTTTCCAATACCTACGGTTTTTACTCACTGACCTTACCCGAAGGTGAGTACACCCTAATATGCCGATATTTAGGCTATGAGACCCAGGAGCTAGTAGTTAGCCTCAATGCAGACCAGCGCCAGGATTTTTCTCTCAAGGAGGAAGCAGTCCAACTGGATGAAGTGGTGATTGCTTCTGAAGCAGCCAATGAACAAGTGATCAGTACTGAGATTGGAGTTGAGCGACTCGATGTGGCCTCTCTGAGCAAGGTCCCGGTGATATTTGGCGAGCAAGACGTGCTGAAGACGGTCCAGTTGCTGCCAGGCGTACAAAGCGCTGGCGAAGGCAGTAGTGGCTTTTACGTCCGTGGGGGAAGCGCAGACCAGAATCTCATCCTGCTGGACGAAGCCCCAGTTTACAACGCATCTCACTTATTGGGATTTTTTTCCGTGTTCAACTCAGATGCCCTCAAAGATGTCAAACTTTACAAGGGTCCCTACCCAGCTGAGTATGGAGGCCGCCTATCTTCGGTGATGGACATCCGCATGAAAGAAGGCAACAACCAGGGCTTCCATGGCTCGGGAGGCATTGGCTTGATCTCCTCTCGCCTTACCCTGGAAGGCCCGATTGTCAAGGACAAAGGTTCCTTCATGGTAGCGGGCCGACGTACCTACGCCGACCTATTTTTACCCCTCTATGCAGACATCAGCGGCGATAGCGCCTTTGATGGTTCTCAGCTTTACTTCTATGACTTCAATGCCAAGGCCAACTACCAGATCAGTGAAAACGACCGAATCTTTGTGTCGGGGTATTTTGGACGTGATGTGTTCCAGTTTCAGGATCAATTTGGCTTTGACTGGGGAAACGCCACGGCCACAGTACGCTGGAACCACATTTATGGGAGCAAGCTATTTGGCAATACTTCTTTGATTTACAGCGATTATGATTACCAAGTTGAAGGGGGTGATGGCTTATTTAACCTCACATCCTCTATCCAAGACTGGAACTTGCGCCAAGATTTTGATTACTATCTCAATGACCGCATGAGCCTCAGTTTTGGCGGCAACATCATTTACCACACCTTTGAGCCAGGAGAGTTGGTCAGCAATCAAGAAAATGAGGAAGGAGAGCAAACCGGGGTCAGTGACCTAGAGCTCGAAAACCGATTTGCGCTGGAAAGCAGTCTGTACATCAGCAATCGGCACAAAGTAACCGATCAATTGACCCTGGAATACGGCCTGCGCTACAACAACTTTACCCAACTAGGACCAGGTACCATCTACACTTTTGACTCCGAAGGAGAGGTGAGCAGCAGCCAGGAGTATGAGAAATGGGAATCGGTGGTATCTTATCATGGTCTTGCTCCCCGCTTTACGGGCACCTACGTCCTCAGTGATCAGCAATCCATTAAGGGCGGCTATGCCCGTACCTATCAGTACCTCCACCTCCTTTCTAATAGCACCGGAGGCACCCCCGTGGACCTATGGCTACCTAGCAGCAACAACATTGCCCCCGAAGTGGCAGACCAGATTTCATTGGGCTACTTCCGGAACTTTGATGACAACATGTATGAATTTTCTGTGGAAGCTTACTATAAAAAGCTTCAAAGCGTCATCGACTACAAGCCAGGGGCAAGCGTGACCTTGAACCCCGAAGTGGAGGGAGAACTCCTCTTTGGCGATGGCCGGGCTTACGGCGTAGAGTTTTACCTTAAAAAGAAAGCCGGCCGCTTTACGGGGTGGCTAAGCTACACCCTGGCACGCTCTCAACGGCAGTTTGATGCGATCAATGGGGGAGAATGGTTTTCTGCTACCCAAGATCGAATCCACGACATCAGCCTCGTAGCCATGTATCAACTCACCGAGCGCATCAACCTCTCTGCAGCCTGGGTCTACTGGACAGGCAACGCCGTCACCTTCCCTACCGGGCAGTATACCATCGACGGGCAAGTCTTCAACTATTACGGAGAGCGCAATGCCAACCGCATGCCTGACTATCATCGTCTGGATATTGGCTTGAACATAGATGGCAAGCGCTATAAGCAAAGCAGGGACCCCGTGACGGGAGATTTGGTCACCGTCCCCAAGCGCTTTCAGTCAAGCTGGAACTTTTCCTGTTACAACCTCTACGGTCGAGAGAATGCCTATAGCATCTCTTTCCAACCATCGTCCGTAGACCCCACTCAGTCTGAAGCCCTACGCTTGGCCCTTTTCAAATGGGTGCCCTCTGTTACTTGGAATTTTGAGTTTTAGAGAAACTGATAGCCATAGAGTTAAGAGAGTTAAGAGAGTTAAGAGAGTTAAGAGAGTTAAGAGAGTTAAGAGAGTTAAGAGAGTTAAGAAGTATCGGGGTTTTCTCAAGCATCTCAGTTGACTTTTTCTCACTGCTTAGCTCTGCCCTGCCCACATTATTCTATCATCTTTTTTTCCTTACCCATTTTTTCAATTCATAAACCATGTATAAATCATTTTTTTCCCTTCTGCTGCTTTTGGCCTCGTGCTTATTCTGGGGCTGTGAAGAGGTCATCGTATTAGATCTTGAAGAGAATGCCGGTCTCCTCGTGGTTGAAGGCATTGTCTCCACAGAACCTGGCCAAAGCTATGTGTCCCTGACCGAGACGGTCGGTTTTTATCAGGAAAACGTCTTCCCAGGCATTCAGGGAGCTACCGTAAGCATCACCGACGAGGATGGACAAAGCTGGGACTTGACCGAATCTAGCCCTGGGATGTATACCCACTCAGACCTAATCGGTCAGCCCGAACAAAGCTACACCTTGAGGCTGGAAATAGAAGGAGAAACGTACACCGCAAGCTCTACCATGCCCCCGGTGGTAGACCTAGACAGCGTGGTAATCCAGGCCCTGCCTGGCGGATCTGATTCAGTCACCTTGGCAGCCCTGTATCAGGACCCTGAATCATACGAAAACTTCTACCGGTTCAAGGTCAAGCAAAACCAGGAGCCCATAGATCTCCTTTTCCTTAACGATGACGTGCTCAACAATGGAATTTTGGCTGCAACGCCATTATTTGGGGCCTTCTTGTCTTCGGGTGATGAGGTAGAAGTCACCCTCCTTGGGTTAGACCAACCTGTCTACCGTTATTTTAACACCCTCGCCTCCGTGAATGGTGGAGCAGGCCTCGCCACCGGTGCCGTGGCAGATCCTGAGTCCAATATCAGCAATGGAGCCCTAGGTTTTTTCTCTGCACAAACTCAAAGTCAGTTAAGGGTTAGGATTCCCTGAGTCTTTCCAAATGGGTATGCATGGTGGGTAAATGCGTCACCAAAAGCCAAACTTTAACCCAACTTGTGCGTCGACCTGCTGTCCAAAATATTGAAGGCTATATGCGGAGGGGGTGGTTCTGTCAAAGGAATCCTGGCAGTTTTCTCGTATTTCTGGCCAGGTGGGCCACTGGGTAGCGCCCATAGGAGTGGTTCTTGCGATGGGTACTTCTTCTGCATAAGCTACCCCCTCTATCGTGGATAGAGGATTGAGTGATTGTCGATAGCCAAACCCAAAGGTGACATAAATAGGTCGTTTGCTGATTTGACGAATTAATCTGATCCCTCCGAGGAGCTCAGGCTGAAATCCATGGTGGATCAACCTAGAAGCGCTAACATAGGTTACCCCAGTCGAGTCGCCAAAGGGAGCTGACCCACTCAACCCAACATCGCATCCCCCATCGCTGTTTCCTCTTCCACGTATTCCCATCCCTGTGTAAGCCTCCAGGAAAACTGTGTTGGCGGCATTGAGGGGAAAATTCACGCTGGCTTGTAGGTTCATAGCCACTTGCCCAAACCGAAAACCGTATCCAGAGCGAATTGTACCAGGGTCAACGATGCCCATGGCATTGACTCTGCCAAAGGCCTCTTGATACAATCCGTCAGCCTGAAGCCTCAATCCAAGGGTTTTTGTAAAATTCCATTGACCAAAAAGGCTTGCACTCGATACATATCCTGGTGCAGGTTCTACGATCGCAGTTGATGAAGGCGGATCTTCGCCCAAGGTCCTAATTCCATAATTGGTTTGAATTCCAACAGAAAACCCTTTTTGGCCGAGTAAGCCCAAGGGCAGGCCCAATCCAAGTAGAAGAATGATGATGTTTCGCATGGCATGAAGTGTTTGTTAGACACCTTACCATGAAACCAACTTACCGATCAAAAGGTTCTGTTGTCTCCAAGTGGGTCCATTCGCTCACACCCTCACAATCCACCTAGCGGTCTGCAACACTCCTTGTTCCACTTTCTGGATGCGGTCTTGTACTTGAGAATCTCCTGAGCTGTTCAACAACTCCAGGGTGTGCTGCCAAACGGATTTCCGCCATCGGCGGATCAATCCGGTGATCAGCCTCTCGTCCAGCCTTCCCATGAGCTTATCGATTAGGTCCATCCTAGGGGCATGTTTTTCTACGACTTCATCCTGGACCTTGTCTATGGTTTCTCCAATGATGGTGTTGACCAAAATATGATCTTGGTAGCGCTTTTGTTTATCGCTTTCGGAAAGCCTGCTCCATTCAGGCTTTAGGATCTCGTATAAGGTAAGCACCAAGTCATAGTTGATGTGCGCATTGACTCCCAATAACAGATGCTGCAATACGTGCAAATCTTCCTGCTCTGCTGCATGGTGTACAAACCTCCATGTCTCGGGGACTTCTTCTCCACAATCAAAACAAGCCAGGGCATCAAAATAATACTCTGCAAAACGGTGTACCATGCCTGCCACCCAATCTCCGTCTAGGAATCGCTGCTCCTCTAAAGCTATGACCATGTTCTCGGTCATCATACAGTAGCAGCGCAAAAAGATTCCCCGCTTATCGTTCCGCTCCTCCCACTCTTTGGCCAGGCTATCCATCCTGCTTACCATCTCCATAGGATCCATGTTAGGTGGTTCATCAGTAAATATATGGAAAAGACGAAGGATCCAAGTCATGTACACTTCTCTAAGAGAAAGGTACTCAGCAGTTGTGTGGAGTCGACCATTTTGATGGACTATAGCTAGCTTCTAGGAGGTAGATTCCTCAACAGAGGGGAATTGTGGATATTTGTGTATTTTTCTCATAAACAATCCCCACAGCCATTCCTTTCGTCAGTTAAGGAACAGGGAATACTAACATGTAAATTTTGCGCCGATACTTCATACCAGATCAAGGAGGAAAAATTGAGTTTGGCGAGCCAATCGAGCTTTTTTCTGACGCTGAGATGGGATGAAAGATCAAGCAAAAGTGCATAGTTGTTTTTTGACTGGTCTAAACTTATCAATCTCGCGGAAAGCAAAGCACGATGAAGGAATCTCTGAAGCAGTACATCCTTGAGCGTGTAGTCCACCCGAAAGAGGAGGAAGTAAATGAGATCTTGGCTTTGTTTGAGGAAAAGCTGTATCGAAAAGGAGATTTCTTCAAGAAGCCTTTTACCGTAGGGCCAGATGTAGCCTTTTTGTCCAAAGGAGCAGTCAGGGTCATCATTTACAAGCAAAGTGGTGAGGAAATCACCGCTAGGATCCGACAAGAAAACTCATTCATATTTGACCCTTTTCGCCTCAAAGGGATCGAAGTCTCTCCACTTGGCATCGAGTGTTTGGAAGACCTGACCCTCTTGGTCATGCCCATTGTGGACATGAAAGGACTGCTTGAGACAAACTTTGCATTAAACGTGGTGATTCGAGAACACCTGATGGAACAATTGGCTGAGGTAGCAGAAAGCCAGTACATGTTTTTGACCGGAACGGCAGAAGAGCGGTATAAATTCATCCTGAAAAACAATCCGGGTTTATTGAAGAAGTTTCCCCTTTACTTCATTGCTTCGATGATCGGGATTACTCCGACTCAGCTCAGCCGGATCAGAAAGAAAAAATAGCTAGGCTGTATTTCTCACCATTTGTTGAGCAGGCCTGGCCGTAAAAACTCCAATTTCATCTTGTCAAAAAACAAGATGGAGTTCCTAGCTTCACCTCAAGCGAATGTTAAGTGTTGGTAAACGAGCGTATTTCTCAACAAATGTTGAGTGGTCACGCCCTTCATCTTATTTACCTTTCCTGTCAAAAGCCAGAACTACAAAATGAAAAACCTTATTGTTTCAGCGGCGCTGTTTACCCTCCTCGCATTTGGGCTAACAAGCTGCTCATCCATCTTGAAATCAAAGGGAGTACACCCAGATTACGATAGCGAAACCTTTTCCCTTGAGGGCAAAAAAGCCCTGATCGTCACGACCAGTCACGCCGTGCTCAGCAAACCTGGCGAAACAGAAGGAGATCCCACGGGCGTATTTGCTTCGGAAATGACCATTCCCTACTATGAGTTTCAGGACTTTGGCAACATGGAAGTCCACGTGGCCAGCATCCAAGGAGGAGACATTCCCATTGACCCCAAATCGTTCAAGAGGGCGATTCGAG
The DNA here is from genome assembly GCA_964521065.1 of uncultured Bacteroidia bacterium. Taxonomy (GTDB): domain Bacteria; phylum Bacteroidota; class Bacteroidia; order J057; family J057; genus CAYVAP01. Next base: position 18,498 of record CAZFPQ010000019.1, read on the forward strand.
CTGATGAGGATGAACGCTTCTTAGAGGACGAAATTTTTCAGGAGAAAGTCAAAAAGTCCATTCCCGTCTTCTCGGTCGATTTCAAAGACTATGACGTGGTGTTCTTTGCCGGAGGCTGGGGCGCAGCGTATGACATGGGATCGGAAGAACTAGGAGAAAAGGTATCAGAGGCCTATTACAATTCTGACCTCATTTTTGGCAGCGTGTGTCATGGGGCACTCGCCTTTACTACCGCCAAAGACAAAAATGGGGAGCCCCTGATTAAAGGACGCACCATGACGGGAGTGACCCAAAACCAGCTCGATCAACTTGGCATCGCCTTTACCCCTCTTCACCCAGAAAAAGAGCTCAAAGACGCTGGGGCCGACTACCAATGCAGCACGGGAAGAAGGGACTTCTTCGAGACTTTAACCGTGGTGGATGAAGAGAAGCGTTTTGTAACAGGGCAAAATCAGAACTCGGGGCATGAAACCTCCCAGAAGATCATGGAAGTCCTGAAAGATCAAGAATAAAACATAAGCACTGATGAAGTCATCTATTTTCCTGGTTCTGATCTGCCTCATCGGGGTTCCAGTCCAGAGCTTGGCGCAAAACAGGACGGCTGTGACTCTCCCTAATATCGTGGTGATCTTGGTGGACGATGCGGGATTGATGGATTTTGGCGCGTTTGGAGGAGAAGCCTTAACCCCCCACATCGATAGTCTAGCTCAAAGCGGCATCATGTTTACCAACATGCATGCATCTCCCGTTTGTGCTCCTTCCAGGGCCATGCTCATGACGGGATCTGACAGCCACTTGGCGGGCGTTGCCAACCTCCCGGAGATGTTGCCCAAAGAATACCAAGACATAGAAGGATACGAAGGGGTTCTCAACAACAAAGTCCAAACCATTGCCACACGGCTAAAAGAACTGGATTACAGCACCTTCGTTACTGGAAAATGGCACCTGGGTTACGATGAATATACCCTACCCAACCAGCGAGGCTTTGACCGTTCCTTTATCCTTTCCGGCTCTGGAGCGGACAATTTTGAAGCGGAAGGCTATTTGCCCTTTAAGACCAAGGCCCAATGGTTTGCCGATGGGGTCAAGGCCGATTTGCCCGAAGACTTTTATTCTTCGGAGTTTTACATAGACCAAATGATCCGCTTTCACGAAGAAGGAGATTTCTCTAAACCCTTTTTCTCCTTCATTTCCTTCCAAGCCATCCACGCTCCGATCCAGGCTCCCAAGGAGTTTGTGGAAAAATATCAAGCGGTATATGAAGCGGGCTGGGACGTAATGAGGAAACAGCGATACGAGAAGGCCAAACAACTTGGGATCATTCCCGAAGGAGCTGAGATGAACCCCAGCTTCGACAGCTTTAGAAAATGGGATGAGCTTCCAGAAGATAAACAGCAACAGTATGTCATAGATATCGCCATGACGGCGGGCATGTTGGAGGCAGTGGATCACCACGTGGGAAGATACATCGACTACCTGGCAGAGAAAGGACTGGCAGAAAACACCGTTTTCGTGGTCACTTCTGACAATGGCCCTGATGGAGGCGACTATGAAGGATTGTTGCGCTGGGCCCAGCGACAAGGATTTCATAAAGACTTTGAGAACTACGGAGGCAAACGATATTATGGATGCATCGGTCCTGAGTATGCATCCGCTCTGGCTGCTCCTTTCTCTTACTACAAATACTACACGGGAGAAGGCGGGCTACGGGTGCCCATGCTCATTTCTGGTAAGAACATACCCCAAGGTCGGCAGGATCATAGCTTTTGTTTCTTCACGGATATCGCTCCCACCCTTTACGACTTAGTGGGACTTTCTACCTCCGCTAATGAAGGCTATGCGCCCATTACCGGAAAAAGCATGCTGCCCCACATTCAAGATCCTGAGATCCCCATCTACCGTGATGATGAAGGCGTAGGCTTGGAGGCAGCCGGCAGTTCTGCCTATTTCATGGCCGGATATAAAATTGTAAAAAACAATGGCCCCTTGGGCGACAAGCAATGGAAAATGTATGACCTACGCACGGATCCTACTGAAACCACTGACCTCTCAGCTGATCAACCTATAAGGTTTCAGATGATGCTTTGTAAGTACCAGGAATTTGCCCGAGAAGTAGGGGTGCAGTCCATGCCTGATAAGTATAGTGCGGAAGGCGAAGTGGGGAAAAAATCCATGAGGGCGGTATTGAATCCGTTTAAGTGAAAATAAGCGTAACAAGTGTTTTCCAACCACTTAACACCATTCCCCCTCCTTACAATGACCGATTGGGCCACCCTCGGCGTCCTTTTGAGCCTCTGCCTCTTCAAAAGAATCTAGGATTGGATGCTGCCTATGATTTTCCTCCACCCACGCATTACTTCTGCCCATCTCCCTTTTTCCCCATGATCCTCACTCCCCCCAAAGCACCCCCAGCAAACAGCTCACTGATGCTTTGGTACAAGAGACGGCGGTTGTTGTAAATCTTCTTACCAAAGAATTCCTCGTTGAACGCTTCATTGGCCACGAAAGACTCATATCGCTGCTGGGTCCAATCGGTCCAGGCCACGCTCATGTCATGTACTTCTAGGTTCACAAACCCAGCTTGCTTTAGCTCTTTCACATAGTCCTCTACCCTCGTCACACTCAGGGCACTTACGGTATGGCGCAAAGTGTGAGACTCTTGACCAGAGAGGCCCGAACCTTTTTCTACCAAGTCTTCAATGACAAAAGATCCTCCAGGCTTGAGCAAGGAAAAGCTTTTTTGCAGCACTTTTTCTCGATTAGGAAAGTGGAGAAAAGCCAATAAGGAAACGAAATGATCAAACAGTTCATCTGGCTCATAATCCAACAAGTCCTGAGTCACAAACTGCACTTGATCCGAAAGTCCCGTACGTTGGGTGAGATCTCGGGCCAAACGATTCAAATCTGCTTGAACTTCAATGCCGACGACCTCACATGCTGCCTCCTTAGCTAGGACACGTGCAGTACCTCCTACCCCACTCCCTAAGTCTGCGACTCGGTCACGGCCCTGTATCCCCAGCAGACCAATGAGCTCACGCGAAGTTTCCTCCCCTAGGTAATGATACTGATCCAAGTGGCCCAGAGCCGTCAAGTCAGAGACCTGCAAGGGGCCTTCGGCCTTGCCACGCAGGGCCAACATCTGATAAGTACTGGCTACTCGCCAGTCATACATTACCGAAGACAATCGCTGAGGGGAGGCCTTGCAGTAGGGCGCTACCAAAGCTTCCGAGGAGGTCCCCTCTTCAATCACCTGCGCAGCCACCAGCAATTTCTGGATGCGGTCCAAAGAGGCCACTTCGATCTCAGGACGAATGAGCCATTCGGTTTGTTGGTACCAGTCCTTTAGGTCAGCCTCCTGCTGTTGGTATCGCTCGGCCAAAAAGGGAATGAGCTGATCCTCTGTCTTTAAATATCTGGCTTTTCGAATTTCAAATAGCAGATCTTCTAATACCTCAGGATCAGACTCAAACAATTCTGGACGACCTAAGATCACAAAACATGGCCACTCAGTTCTCACTTCCCCCAGTCGGCGAAACTCCCCCGCATCGACCGTAGGCTTGGTGGTATACTTTTCCCACAAAAAAGCATCGGCACTTCCCTCAGCCAAGGCTTTACGCGCGCCATCAAAATTCTGGACCACGACAAATTGAAGTTCCTGGGGATCCCAGCCGCGCTGTTGCGCATGGAGCAAGGCCATAAGATGTGAACCAGAGCCATAGCGACTGATGGCAAAGCGACTTCCTTCCAGGGTACTGGGATGGTCGATGTCAGAAGGGCCCCACACATGGACCCCCCAAATTAAGGGGCTTTGTACGTAGGTCCCCAATATTCTCGCTTCATTGCCTGCAATCATGTCTGCCACCGCTCCCTCTGCAAGCACCACCGCTAGGTCCAGTTCTCCTTTCCGAAGTGCTCGGCACATGGCGCCTGTTCCTCCAGGAAAATCCTGCCAAGTCAGTTCTATGCCTTGAGCCGTCAACAATTTCTTTTCATTGGCCAGGTGCCAAGGAAAATTAAAATGCTCAGGCACTCCGCCAATACGCAGGGATAAGGTTGGGTCCATGGTCAGTAGCTTACTTTAAGAAAGAAAAGGTGGTTTTCAATATTTGCCGCCTGGTGGCTATAGGCTCATTACTTGCTCCATAAAGCTGGCCAGCTTGGCCTCATCTAAATGTCCCTGGGACCTGACTCCAGAGCAAAGGTCCAAGCCGTAAGGCTGTACAGCTTCCACGGCCGCTTGAACGTTTTCAGCTTTTAAGCCTCCGGCCAAAAAGACTGGAACCCCCACTTGCTCCACAATCTGTCGGCTGATGTTCCAGTTGTGGGTGCGGCCAGTCCCACCTAGCTCCTTCACGGCAGCGTAGGGATTCCCACTGTCCAACAGAAGTGCATCTACTTCAGGAGCAATCTTTAAAGATTCATCCAGCGAACTCTCCCCTATTACATGTATGACTTGGACCAGCTTTACTCCAGGAATTCGCTCTCTCAAGGTTTTATACGTTGAGAAAGGAACTGAATCTACGATTTGAATGGTACTCGGAAGGGTTTTGCGATAGTGTGCCTCTATACCCCTAGCCTCTGTTTCACTGGTTAGCAAAAAGCTGCTAACGCCTGGAGGTGTGGCCTGGGTCAGGGTCAGGATTTGCTCATCAGGTATGACCCCAGGACCACTAGGCATGTTGCCCACTAGCCCCAATGCTGAAGCTCCGTATTGGATGGCCAACTGAGCCTCATTCCAACTGGAGATACAGCAGATCTTGATACGTGGACGCGTGTTCATGAGAGCAAACTACTACTTTTCTTTTGCTTCCAATCAAAGAAGGAATGTGAAAAGTCATTCCAATTACAGGAATTCCTCATCTTTCCGGGAAAGGCCCGATAGCATCTTAGGGGCAAAATTGTTTCAAGACTTTTTTATGTCTACTTCTTCCCGTCCCAAGACCACGAACATCCCGGACATAGACTACGAGGCGTTCCGCGATACCATTGCTACCGTAGATTCGGCAGGTAAGCGAGTCTGGGTTCATCCCAAAAAGCCCAAAGGGCCTTTTCACCAACGGAGAGTTTGGGTCACCATTTTCCTCTTAGGGCTATTTTTCATCAACCCATTCATCGAAATCAATGGTCGGCCTTGGCTGCTATTCAACCTACTTGAAAGGAAGTTCATCTTATTTGGCTTGGCTTTTTGGCCCCAAGATTTTCACCTCCTCGCACTTTCGTTAATCACATTTTTTGTATTCATCGTGCTCTTCACGGTGGTATTTGGTCGCCTCTGGTGTGGCTGGGCCTGCCCCCAGACCTTGTTCATGGAAATGGTTTTTCGAAAGGTTGAATATCTCATTGATGGGGACCGACCCAAGCAACTGAAACTGGCTCGACAGCCTTGGAACACAGAAAAAATCTGGAAACGCAGTCTCAAGTGGGGCATTTTCTTGTTGATCTCCTTTGTCATTGGCAACTGGGTAATGATGTACATGGTAAGCAAGGATGTCTGGATGCAAATGGTAATAGATGGCCCCATGGCCCACCAAAACCTATTTGGAGGAGTTGTGGCATTTACGGGAATATTCTTTTTTGTTTTTGCTTATCTCCGGGAACAGGCTTGCATTGCCATTTGTCCCTATGGAAGGTTACAAGGAGTTTTGCTGGGCAAAGATTCCCTCACGGTGGCCTACGACTGGATCAGGGGAGAGCCTAGGGAAAGAATCCGCAAAGGCCAAGACCGTAAAAGTGGGGACTGTATTGCTTGCGGCCTCTGCGTCCAGGTCTGTCCCACCGGGATTGACATCAAAGATGGAACCCAGCTAGAATGTGTCAATTGCACGGCCTGCATGGATGTTTGTGACGAAGTCATGGACAAAGTGGGTTTTGAGCGAGGGCTCATTCGGATTGCCTCACAGAGCCAGATAGAGCGGGGAGAAGGGTTTCGTTTTACCCCCCGCGTTTTGGCCTACTCTGCTGTTTTAGTTGTATTGATGGCCATCACAGGGTTTTCGATTGCGAATCGGGAGGACGTAGAAGCGACTATTTTGCGGACTTCCGGTACCATGACCCAAACCACGGAAGATGGCTACCTTTCAAACCTCTACAACTTCAACATCGTCAACAAGACCATGGAGGAGTTCCCCATCCATCTGCGCGTGGTGAAGCCGGAAGGCGCTCGTCTACGGCGGGTGGGAGATGGCCACCAGTTGATCTCTGCCCAAGGAATCGTGAAGGGAGCCTTCTTTATTGATCTACCTCCTGAGCAAGTTCAAAGTAGGAAACTGAAGGTAGAGCTAGAAGTATACACGGAATCTGAAGGGGAAGAAAGGCGGCTGGACTACATCAAAACAGGTTTCCTAGGTCCCCTTGTTTTGCCCAAGTAAAAAGAGCCAAGTCAAACGATGGAATAACTCTTAATCCAAAATCTGGGTGACAACTTTGCAATTGATTCGTCAAATGATTTGTAATTTTCGGCGGTGAAAAACATCACCGATCATATTCTAATCATCCCTTGAATTATGCGAACGCTTACTCTGTTTTTCTTTATCGTTCTGTTGAGCCTAGGTAATAGCCAGGCTCAAGACCTATTGGCCAAGGATACCAGCTATTGGACCCAATCAGGAGTCATGGTCTTAGGATTTACCAACACGGGATATTCGACCTATTGGCAAGCTGGAGGTCTACCTTCCCAATCTGTATTGGGAAGAATCGACGTAGGAGCCACCTATAATAGAGACCGAAATAGCTGGGAGAATGAGTTGGTACTAGCCTATGGGCTTTTGCGCCAAGGCCAAGGCGATAGCATCCCTTTTATCAAAAATGAAGACCGGATAGAGCTCAACTCTAAATACGGTTTCAAATTCAACGAAAAACTGCTCGCTTCGGCCAACTTCAACTTCCGCACCCAATTTGCTCCAGGCTTCACCATCAATGCCAAACAACCCACTGCCATTCCTACCGACACCATCTCAGATTTCCTCTCGCCTGCCTACCTTAACTTTGGTGTGGGTTTGGATTTCAAACCTGCAAAAGACGTGAGTCTTTATTATTCACCGGTCAACTCCAAGGTCACCATTGTTTCCAATGAAAATTTCCGTCCCCTTTACATTCCCCAAGACATCACTACGGGGGCCGTACGTTACGAAATTGGTTCAAACCTCATTGTACAGCTGAAGCGATTGATCGCTGAAAACGTAGTCTTCCAGACCAAGGCGACCTTCTTTGCCAACTACCTAAACAACTTTGGCAACGTGGACGTTAACTGGACTACCCTGACCACCGCCAAAGTGAATGACTGGCTGTCGGTCAGCTTCTCCACCAACCTCATTTACGACGATGATATTCGCTTTGACCTCATAGATGAAAACGGCAATGCTACTGGGGGAACAGGCCCAAGAACCCAATTTCAGCACATTTTGAACATTGGCTTGACCTATAACTTCCTGTAGGCGTTTTGAGAAGGGAAAGAGGGTATGGAGAAGTTAAGAAGTTAAAAAAGTTAGGGAGTTAAGAAGCTTTCCACTGCCTTCCCTCATTCCCTTCCCCTTTTCTCATCCGCTTAAGATTCACGTTTGTCATTGCCAGGGACACGTTTGCTAGAAATCTTATGCTTCTTTCTTCATACTTGCCCCATTTGCGTATCTTAGCTGTATCTAAAATCTTGAACTGATTTATGAAAAAGCGTATTCGCACAATCGCATTGACAGCCTTATCGGTGATGGCACTAGCCGCCGCCATTTGGACCTACCAGAGTCTCATCCAACCAGAACTTGGCTCTGAGATTAACATGGAAGAGAGTCTCTCCGTGCTTCCTTAACCTTGTCGATCCCGCCTAGTTTTTTCTGGGTGTATCCATACCCATCCTCTAACCAAATAGCCTTTCATTTCTGTTCGTTTTGATCTCTCTTGATCAATTCGGATGAGATGAAAGGTTAATTTTTTATATATTTTTTTATCAGATGCAGCACTTTCATGAGAGCTTGCGTTTGGGAGGATAAATCAGCCGTTGAATGCATCAGCAGGCCCTGGTCGAAAAGTGTATAGAGCAAGACCGACAGGCACAGCGATTCCTGTATGAGTCATACGCACCCCAGATGATGGCGGTGTGTTACCGCTATGCTGCCGATCAAGATGAGGCCGAAGACATACTCCAGGAAGGATTTGTGAAGGTCTTTCAAAACCTGGAAAAGTATCAGGATCGGGGTTCACTTGAAGGCTGGATCAGGCGAATCATGGTCAACACCGCCATTGATCATCTCAGACGACGTAAAAAACGGCAACAAGAAATGGAACTCAATGAGACCATTGTGGACTCCATGGTCGAGGATGCCATTGATCATATGGAAGCAGAATTTCTGCTTCACTTGGTTCAGCAGTTGCCTGATGGCTATCGAACAGTCTTTAACCTCTACGCTGTGGAGGGCTACAGTCATCAGGAAATTGCCCAACAATTGGGAATCTCGGAAGGAACTTCCAGGTCACAGTATACACGGGCGAGGGCCCAACTTCAACGACTCATCAAAGCTGCCTACCAGCAAAAAACGGTTTATAGGGATGCCATCTGATAAATTTGAACATAAACTCAGTCAAAAGCTTCAGCAAGCCCGCATGGTTCCTCCCCCGGGTTTGTTTGAAGCAATTGAGGCCAACTTGCCTGACGCCCCTCCAGCCAAGCGCCGCCCCCTCTTCTGGTGGTGGGCCGGTGGAGCGGGAATGCTGGCCCTAGCAGCCGCCATTGCCTTGCTGCTCATGATGAGGTCTGGCAATGAAGAACGTATTTCTCCCGCTACGACGATAGATAAACCAGCTTTAAGTTCGACAGCAGAACCTACCCAGGCTGTCTCTCCCACTGCTCCTGCCCCATCACATCTTCCTGCAGAAGATGAGAATAAGCCACTTTCCTCTACAACAGAAACACCTAACCCTCTCCAAGAAACCGAACAAAACACTTCTGGGGCGGCAGGGGGAGCAGAGCGAATGCTAGCTCATGCTAGCCATTCGAAAACGGACATAGAGCTTTCTGAGGGAAAGCTTGAGGCCCACATTGGCGCTGATCCATCTGTAGCAGTTCAAACTCCTCTTGTTGTTGACCCTGGTCCCTTAACACCAGGAAGTGATAGCCTGATGGAAAACCAGGACCTTCTTGAGTCAGTGGCACAACAGGAATCCTTGCACGTGGCTGGCGTGGAAATCAATGATGCCTTATTTGAGCAGTTGGCCCGGGCGCCTCAGGCTCTCCCGGGAGTAGCCTATGAGTGGACTCCTTGGATGGATCTATCGCCAAAAGAAGTCAGGGGCAATTGGTATAGCCGCTTGGCCTTTCAGCCTGAGTATGCTGGACGAGGAAATCCCTTACAGGTCTTCTCCACTCCCAATGTGGATCACTCCTTGCTGGAGTCGGACCAACGTTTTATCTCCCAACAGGCAGCCCCTGTCCATGTCGTCAACTACCCGCGTCAGCGATTCACCAGCCGCATATTTATCGGCAAATCCTTGGGGCCTAAGCTGAGTGTAGAAGTAGGTCTGGCCTTGTCCCTTTCCGAGCAAGGCCGTTATCGCCAGGGGCTTTCCTCTCCAGAATTGCTGGTTAATGGTCCCATCACAGCCGATATGGCTGTGCGAGAATTCTCGGTGCAGCATCTATGGCAGCAAAACTACCTCGAGCTACCTGTGAGGCTCAATTACCAAATCTGGCGCAGAGGAGCTAATGGTTTGAATATCCAAGCTGGCCTAGTTGTCAACCGAACCTTGCAAAACCTGCAGCAGTCTCGAAATTCCTTAGCAGCCACCAGCGAGCTTGGAGAAGATTTTTCCAACAATGGACTATCCTTGGCCTTTAGCCAGGAAGGCGGTCTCGTGACAAGTGAAGAAGTCGAGTTGTTGCGTATCCGTCCTTGGCACAGTCATTTTGCCGGAGGAATTCAATATGAGCGCCAAATGGGAAAAGCTTATCGGTTCTACCTAGGTCCAAGCGTAAAGTACCTACTGACGGGTGCCTACGGAGGCCAAGCCGCCACCGGGCAAATGCGCTACTACCTCGGAGTAGAAATGGGCCTAAGGCTAGGCCAGTAATGGCAAGCACGGCTTCTTCGTCCATTAAATTTCTTGTAGGGCTCCAGACCCGTTTTATCTAAACAAGCTAGCCCCCATTCTAGTTTTAGTGCCTAAGCCTATGACTTCATAGGTTTCCTCTTGCAGTCTAAGCACTAAGAAGGTACGGGGGTAAGCAGCTTTATTTCAGGTTAGTCTCTATCCCTTAGGCCATACCCCGTAACCCAGATTCTTATGTTTAGGAACAGGAAAAAAATAACATGTAACTTTTGCGCCGATATTTCATGCTAGATCAAGGAAGAAAAATCGAGTTTGGCGGGCCAATCGAGCTTTTTTCTGACGCTGAGATGGGATGGAAGATCAAGCAAAAGTGGATAGTTGTTGTTTGACTGTTCCTTAGCGACTTAGATGATAGAGGATATTACAATGAGAGCTAACTGACTTACATGAAGGCGTCACTCCAGCAGGAAGAGCTACAAGAAGAATACAATCGGTTTATTGAATTTGGAAACCTACTAGATCACAGCACCCGGCGATACCTGGTGCAGTATTTACAGACCAAACTCGACCCTGGAGCAACTGCCCCACCAGAAATTGAGGAGACTTATTTCCGATATTTCACCCAAGCACTAGATAGAATATTTGAAGGGAATGACCTGTGGTCTTTGATTCAAGACAAACCGCGCCTCTCTCATCAAATCGCTTCGGACACCCTCTATTGGCTTAGAAAAGCGCACGAACGGATGATGGCAAAAAACCCCTACGATGAAGAACGTAGGCGGCTGGGAGCAGCTTCGGTCATGCCGCTTAAAGAAGTGGCCAATCGTTGGTCTTATCAGACTGAGTACCTAAAGCATCAATACCGGCGCGAAGAACTCGACACCGCTTTTTATGAAAACCGTTTGGAGAAACTCACCCAATCGAGCTCATTTGATGAAATGGCCGCTGAAGAGCGCAAAGAGTTGGACCGACTATTTACAGATCTTTTAGCCCAGTGGGATGCCTTGTATCAAGCAAAACTACTCGCCTTTCAGCTAGACAAATTGGAGGAGGAGCAGGAAGCTTTCAAAGACCTTATCGATCAAAAGGTAGAGGAATATCAAAAGTTAACCGACTTGCTCCTTCCTTTTACAGAGTACGTGGGGCGGTACTGGGACATGTCCAGAGAATTGTGGGAGGACAGCAATTTTGATATCCTAGAAAAGTACCACGATTTATTAGAAGATGAGGCTTCCATCCGAGAGTTGGCCGATCTATTAGGCAAATTAAGAGAAGCGGAAATCATTTCAGAAGAAGAAGCCTACGAAGAAGTAGTGGTACGCCAAGAATGGGAGGAGGATGTCCATAATCGCTCTGAGATCGTGGGGGTCCACCAAAGCGATGACCTGAATGTGTTGTTGCCTTCAGAGGCAGCTCTACTAGGAGATGAGTTAACGGAAACCCTGTTCCTGAAAAAATATGCCGAGCGTTCTCTACAGACCTTCCAATATCAAGACAAGCAGTTGGTTCAGAGCGAGGATCAATTTACCCGAGTTCACCAACGAACCAAATTAAAGGAAAAAGGGCCCTTTATCATTTGTGTGGATACCTCAGACTCTATGTCAGGAGAAGCAGAACGCATTGCCAAGGTCATTTGTTTTGCCATTCTCCGCATGGCTGCTCAGGAAAACCGAAGAGCTTTTCTCATTAATTTCTCAACGGGGATCAAAACCATTGACCTCTATGACATTGGGCAATCGCTTGACCAAATCGTGGGGTTTCTCCGAATGAGTTTCCATGGTGGAACCGACATCACCTTGGCTTTACATGAAGTATTGCGCCAATTGCAGTCAGATCACTATCGCGATGCAGACGTGCTCATCGTCAGTGACTTCATCATGTATCGCATTGAAGATGACATCCTGAAGCGAGTCAAGTTTCATCAACAAAACAACGGGACTCAATTTCATAGCTTGACCCTCCACAAAGACCCAAATGCGGAGGTCATCGAGCAATTTGATACCAATTGGATTTACAATCCCAAACACAAGGGAATCGTACAGGAGCTATCCGGGGATCTAAGAACCATAGGTAGAGGTTGATGTAATTTCAGGCCCAAGGTCACTTCATCAACTCATTTTCCCCGTTCATTCACCAAGCCCTAAAAAATTCACTTCCCAAACTTATTTTCAAGCAGAATACAACCGTTGGAAGAGGGCAAGCCTTCTAGGGTCACGTCGCGGATGTCGTTTTAAATAAGCTCTCTCCCCATCGCTGATAATACATTTCCCCAATTTGTTTTGAAATGGCTCAAGAAGAGATCGAACGCCTACAAACTGAACTCGAACACCTACGCGCAGAAAACCATCAATTAAGGGCTGAAGCTGATTTTAGCACTTATTTTTCCAGTTCTACCCCAGATGCGCACTTAGTTCCGCATGACAGTCTCTTGCCTGCCTTTACCCAACAACTCGCTAGAATTAAACACGCCAATGAGATCTTTCAAGAAGCGGTAGCAAGTTATCAGGAGTTAGAGAAATCTCTTGAGACCCTGGTTCCCGCTCTGGAGTTTCAAATCAAAGGATGGCATAACCAGCTACAAGGGCTTCAATCTTATCAAGCAGAAACGGAGAATGCATATGCTTCCGTCGTTGGGCAATTAGAGTCCAAGATTAAGGAGCTAAAAATACAGGTAGAAAGTCTGCAGGCCCTAGAAAAGGAGGTAGAGCGCTTGGGACGGATTGAACAAGAAAACCAACAACTTCGTCACCAGCTCAATACCCAAGCTATATCACCGGAGGCCCAAAACTCTGTAGCTAAGCAGTCCCTAGGAGCTAGCTCTCGTCGGGCCCAGCCTTCCCCTAGTCAAGCTGAAGATCGGTCTCTTAGACACCTGAGCATTTTTGACACCTAGGGAATGATCAGCTTCTGGTTTAGCTTAATCACGTTATTAGCCAGACCGTTAGCGTTTCGTATGGCCTGCACCGTGATGCCATAACGTTTTGAGATATTGTAAAGGGTGTCTCCTCGCTTCACGACGTGCACCTGCCCACGTGGATTGGTACCGCTAGATGCTGGCTCTTCACCGAAACCCTCATCGTCAATGTTGATGGGTTGATTGCTTACCACAGGTGTAGGAGTTTGCGTTTGCAGCTGACGGGCGACGGTACTCATTTCGGTACGAAGTTCGTCCATGTCTCTCACTCTCCTGATGCTGCCATTGGGATAAACTAGATAGGTGGCCGGCAAGGAATTGTGCCGAAAGGCTTTGCGAAGAAATTCGTAGTCCGTTTCAGAAGGCAAAAAGAGATGCTCGCCTGGCATTTTAAAGTAATTAAGACGCTGGACCCATATAGAGTAATTTTTGTCTACGGAGATGTTGATAAAACGAAAGGTACTACTCTGAAAGTCTCGATGAAGTTCCTTTAGACGGGGAATTCGATATAGAGAAGCATCGTTCCAGCCAGCCCAAAAGTTAACCACCCAAGCCTCTTGGTTGTTGCTTTGACTGGCAAAGGCTTGAGCTTGCTGTAGAAAAAGAGGATAGGTAAGGGAGGTATCGGGCAGGTATTGAGCAGAAAGATTTCCTCCGCAGAGCAGCATCCAAAGGCTCATAATTCCGATAAATCGCCGACTTTTCATGACTATAAATTACTTAGGGTTCGAAGATCCGTAATATCCCATACGTCTGGTAAACCTGGAAGTTAAGGCAAAAGTCCCTCAATCCAATAACTTTGGCATGCGTGATTCTATCAATGCAAACAGTTGTGCAGGTTTGAGGCGGCGCCAGGGTATTTGATCAAGCCGCTCACTCTGATAAAAGAAGGCCGAAACGCCATATTCATCCAGGTCTTCTTTCACTTGTTGACGAGTTCTTAGCAAGCACATCCATCCTGATTCCCCTAATTCATCGAGCATCGCATCATAGTAATCTGTTTGATCTAGGTAGATATGAAACACATTTTCACAGATCAAAACAAAGCGATCAATTCCATGGTCGACCAGGTAAGTCAGACAATTCTCGGCAAAAAGTTTAAAGTCATTGTCAAAGAGGTCATTCCACTCACCAAATAGTTCTATAATGGCGAAACCCTTCTCATAATCAGCAAAAAGTATCTTACAAAGCAGACTTTCACTACCAAAATCATCCCAAAGGGGATGAGCAGGTATTTGGTTGATGCTGCGATCGTAGTAGAACTGATTGTGCTCCACCTCGTGAAAAGGAGATCTTTCGTCTTGGTCGTGGCTATACCAAGCCAGCCAACCATAGAATGGTTCAATGTGGTGTAATCCCGACGGTTGATCCTTTAGCATACGGCTATTTTGCCATCAAATACGACGTTAATCCTACTCAGGTTAGCCCTAATTTCAGCCTTTACATTTAAACAATCCATCTGGATTTGGTTCTTATTATTCACGCAGCATTAAGACTTAGACCCAAGGATTCATATATTTGTTTTGGCTAATCCTTGTCTCCAGTCATAAATTCCAAGGGTTTTCTCATCTCACTGCCTATGATTACTGACCTTTACTCTACCAATCAGACCATTTGTCAACCTGTCTTACGAGCAAAAAATGTCGGCTAGTTTACTAGGCACATTTTCCCTGTATCATTAGTCCCCTATCCTGCGTAGACCTCGCAGCTAGGGCCGGATTACCAACCTTAGTTGTACTCTTCCGTAACTTGAAACAAATGGATTTGCTAAGATATATATGTTCCATCACCTTTCTAGGTGGACTTACTTTGGGTGCTCAACCAAACCTAAAGGTAGATACCCTGTGGTCAATGATCCCACAGACTCACCAATATCTCCATCTAAAGATTCCAGTAGGTGAGTTATTTGTTAACTCCTCGCAGGTTTGCGGCTTGAGCTTAACCCAGCTAAGCGCTCCTAATTCAGAGGCGGAGTTGCAAATGCAAGAAGAAGTAGACGGCAACAGTAACCAACACCGCTATCTTGAGTTGGGTACCAGAGAACTTACTCCAAAAGGAACCGAATCAGCCAGTTCTAACCTTAGGGTTGCTGGCGATTTTTCTTCCCTCAATGCCTATGGTTCACCCGAGGCATTTCGTTCAGAAATCGCACTTGACCCTAATCTTTCTACTGATTTGTTTTTGGATCTTGGAGTAGGTGCTACTCGCCTGGATTTATCCAGCCTGAGCCTCAGAACCCTTTCGGTGAAGTCCGCCTTTTCTGATGTCATGTTGACCTATGACCAGCCCAACCAAATCAATATGGAAAAGCTGTTCATCCACGCAACCCGGGGAGATGTTATCCTCAAACAACCCGAACTCGCCAAGGCACGGCACATTGTGGTTAAAAATGACATGGGACACACCAAACTGATCATCGGGGACAAACACCTCCCCCACTCTACCATTTCGGTACACGCTGGTACGGGTGGATGTACCTTGATCATTGATCAGGATCAGCCTACTAGAATCATCGTTAAGGCAGGAATTTTTGCTGATGAGGAATTTGGCTCGGGCTTTACCAAAATAGGTGATCACGTATACGCCAATCAGAGCTATACGGAACATTGCCAAGCCGGAGACCGGGGCTGTGCCCATAGCACCACAGTCATTTGCAACCTAGACCTAGGCACCTTAGCAGTGATGGAGAAGCGGTAGAGTTATCGCCACCTTTCCTTGAAAAAATACCAAAAGCTCCCCCATATCAGGGTAGCTTTTTTGATGGCAGGGTGGAATAACTATGAGGATCATTCCTTGCGCACAATCCAAGACTGTACCCAATCCTCTCCACAAGCTTGAAGCAGATATAGGCCAGGAGAAAGCCGCTGGGTAGAGATGCGAACCTGCCCATCAAAGGATGTTAACTCATTTGTCCAAACTTCCTTTCCTTGCAAGTCATACCATCGTAGGCTCGAGATTTGGCCACCTTGTTCTCCATATTTCCTCAAAATCACAAAGTCCTTGAACGGATTAGGAAAGACTTGCCAAGGGGCCGATGAACTAATCTCGACCAGAGAAGTAGTCACGGTCACTGGCTCGCAAAGCACCTTGCGGTCACAAGCACCCAGGGCCATCAGACAAAGTTGATAATTCCCAGCCTGGTATTGGTGGGTTGGCTCAAACAAAGTGCTCCCCAGGCCATCCCCGAAGGCCCATAAAAAGCTATCTGCATGGACAGTTTGATTGGTCAGTGTAAGTACCCCTTGGAGACTGATGTCATCTACGGTGAAGCCGATGGCGACGCTATCTTCGCAGGCTACCGTGACCATTTGGCAAAAAGTATCGGTTTCACAAGGGCCAAAAGCAATCAGACACACTTCGTACATCCCAGGCTCAGCGTAGCGATGTACGGGGCTGGGTTCGTGGGAACTTGCTCCATCCCCAAAGGACCACAAGTAGCCTTCTGCGTTTACGCTTTGGTTAAAAAAGGAGACGTTCAGGTCAGATGCATCTTGGTTATACGTAAAGTCAGCCGCTGAGGGATCGCAGTCTGCCTCAACCACCTTCATCAAGGTATCAATGTCACAAGGGCCTTGGGTAATCAAAAATACGGTGTACAAGCCTGGCGATGGGTACTGATGCCTAGGGTTGGCAACCGTATCGGTATCTCCATCTCCGAAAGACCAGAGGTAGCTGTTTACATTGCTGCTTTGGTCCGCGAAATCGACGGTGAGGTTACTGGTGTCGCTTTCAAAGGTGAAGCCAATTTCAGAAGTGTCGCATTCCACCGTGACCGTCTGACAAAGGGTATCGATGTCGCAGGGTCCCCAGCCGATCAGGCAGACCGTGTAGGTGCCTGGAGATGGATAGGCGTGGGTAGGGCTCATCACGGTATCTCCGCTGCCATCGCCAAAGTCCCAGAAGTAATGGTCCAGGTTGCTGCTTTGATCCAGAAAGTGAACGGTAAGATTAGTGGTGTCGCTTTCAACGGCGAAGGCAATCGTGGAAGTATCGCATTCAGCGGTCACGGCCTGACAGAGCGTATCGATGTCACAAGGGCCTTGGGTAATCAGGCAAACAGTATAGACACCGGGACTAGTATATTGATAGCTGGGGGATGCTTCAACCGAAGTCCCTCCGTCCCCGAAAGACCAGGCGTAGGTAAACACATTGCTGCTTTGATTCGTGAACTGAAAAGTCAAATTGCTGGTGTCTGACTCAAAAACAAATCCAATCTCCGAGGTATCGCAGCTCACAGTTACCATTTGGCAAAGGGTATCAACGTCACAGAGTCCCCTGGTAACCAAACAGACCTCATAAGTTCCTGGCTGAGAGTAGGTATGGACGGAGCTCGCAAAGGTATCCATGGCGCCATCGCCAAAATCCCAGAAATAGGTATCTACCCCTTTGCTGCTATCGGAAAAGCTAACCGTTAGATTGCTGGGATCAGAGCTGAAGCCAAAGCCAATGGTCGAGGTATCGCAAAACACTTCGATTTCACGACAAAGGGTATCTAAGCCACATAGCCCCCCCGTGATCACACAGATTGGGTAAATTCCAGGCGTAAGATAGGTATGAACCGGATGGGCATCGAGCGAGAAGTTGTCATCGCCAAAATCCCAAAAGTAGGAATCCAAGCCGGGCGTCAAGCCGATAAAGCTAACCGTCAGGTTGCTGGGATCACTCACGTAGGTAAAGTCCATGGCTGCTTGGTCTCCTGGCTCACAGGGCACAAAGACTGATTGACAAAAGGTATCTTGCCTACAACTATCGCTGGCGACTAAGCAGACACCATAGTTTCCCGGCCCGGGATAGGGATGACTGGGATTGATGTCAGCAGAAAAGTTGCCATCCCCAAAGTCCCACTGATAGCTCACGGTACCGGGGGCTTGGGTAGTGTTGGTAAAATTAATCAGGTATGCCCCCCCTGTATCAGCTTGAAAACCCGCCATTATTCCTCCTGTCAGGCAGCCCTCGCCATAGCTTGCCACAAAGAAGCTGTTGCAGCAGGCGGTGGCTGGCTGGGTAATATTGAAGCCGCCAAAATCAGCGGGCGGGTCCACATTGCCCACCATCAGCAAGCGCCCATTTGATGCGGCGGCCACCCCGGTGACTTCATCAGGAAAGCCAGGCGCATTGACGGCATCCAAGTAATTGGTCTGGCCGTCATCGGCATCCAAGCTGGCAAACCAAAGGTCGCTCACTCCATTCATAACGCGGGTGCTGCCGATGGTCAGGGTATCTCGATACTCTCCACCGATAAAAACTTGGGCGGTATCCGCCGCTAAGGCTCGTATCATGGCACTTCCTTGGTCGCCGTAGTTCAGCCCTTTGATCCACATGGGAACCCCGTTGCCCGAAGCTTTGGCGAGAAATCCATAGGGCTGTACAAAACCAAAGAAAGGAGGAGGAAAATCAGTGAGTGAATCACTGCCCCATTGTATTTTTTCTACATATGGCCCCGCCACATAAACCTCTCCCTTGGGGTCCACTGCAATGCGCGAAGTCTGGACTTGACTTGAAAAAGAGGCTACCGGTGCCCCAGGAACTAGGGCTTGGGCCCAGGCAACTTGACCATTGCTATCTAGGCGAGCGATGAAGCCCGCTTCTCCAAAATCGGTACTCAGTGAGGGGGTACCTGGCCCAAAGTCAAAATCTGGATTGGCACCCGATATTTCGGGCGAAAAAGAACCACAGACCACCACTCCTTCCTCAGAACTGGCTGCGAGGTCAACAATAAATGAGCGCGAGGCCCCATTGGTGAGTGTGGCCCAATACACGGTCCCATTTGAATCATATTGAGCCACAAACCCTTGCGGAATTCGAAACCCATTGTTGGGATCTGCAGGCAGGCTAAAAGTCTGAGTTCCAATGGTGATGCTTTGGGAATTTTGCACAAAAACTCCAAAGCTCCCTCCTATCGAAATGCGCCCATTCGGGCTCACCGCAATGCTGCCAAAGGCCAAACCGGCCGGATTTTGGCCTGAGATGGGCTGAAAATGTCCCAGGTATTGTCCCATGCTGTCAAACCTCAGCACCAAATAGGGAACGGTGATGCCAAATATTTCTTGGCCTTGGACCTTGAGGGTATCACCGACAGACACAAGGGCATAGATATTTTCTTGTGCATCCAGGGCTATAGACAGCACCTCCTCATCCGAGGAACCCGTTAAGAGGACATGCCACAGCAGGTTCCCGTTGGGATCAAACTTAATGAGGAATCCATCCCGAAACCCCTCTGAGTCAACCGTCCCAGAAGGGAAGATCATGGTATTGCCAAAGCTTCCCCCCGCGTAGATATGGCCACTAAGGCCTACTTCGAGATCCCTGGCCAGTTCCTCCGAGAGGCCATGAATAGGGCTAACCCAATCAAATCCAGACTGAGCCGGAGAAAGAGCCATGCCAAAACCTAGCAAGGCGATAAAAATCAATAGACGAGACATGATCATTTAGTTAGGGTGTAAACTCAGCGCATGAAGCCGCTTGTTCATCCCTACTGGGTTTCTCGCCGAGGGGGATCATGGCGGGAAAATCTTTTCTTTAGAAACTTTGTTGGCGGAGCCGGCTCATCTATCAACCGCCCTCTCAAAACACGCTGCTTCGGATTTCCAGCCCGCGATGCTGGCCTGTGCGTAATCCGAAGTGAGAACCACTCTAAGCGGCGCAGAGCCCGTGTTGTCGGTGAGATCCTTCCTCCCTGCGGTCGATCAGGATGACTCTGGAGATAGAGGGCTGACGCGTGGACACCCTCACCGCCCCCAAAACACGCTGCTTCGGATTTCCAGCCCGCGATGCCGGCCTGTGCGTAATCCGAAGTGAGAACCACTCTAAGCGGCGCAGAGCCCGTGTTGTCGGTGAGATCCTTCCTCCCTGCGGTCGATCAGGATGACTCTGGAGATAGAGGGCTGACGCGTGGACACCCTCACCGCCCCCAAAACACGCTGCTTCGGATTTCCAGCCCGCGATGCCGGCCTGTGCGTAATCCGAAGTGGGAACCACCTTAGCCACAAAAAGAAAACGACTAAATTGTTTGTTTAAACAACTTAGCCGCTTTTGCTGCATCCCGTAGGGGAATCGAACCCCTGTTGCCAGAATGAAAATCTGGAGTCCTAACCGCTAGACGAACGGGACGTCACTGATCGATTTTCGATTGTGGGCACAAAGATAGAAGACAGATGCGATCATGTCAAGCATTCTGGTAAAAAAATTCAAGATTTCAGCCTACCCAGAATCATTGATTTAAGTACGTTGATTCGCCCTAATCTTTATCATGATGAACGATGATGAATCTTCTTCCCTGGGTCCATCACGCATCCCAACTTTGCCGCAGATTCATCCTGTCAGCGACATTTTGAATCGCCAAATTTGAGGGGATTGGTTTTCCCCTTCTCACATGCTATTTTCGTCGCCATCGACGCCTGTTATTCATAATTTTAACCACATTTTAGTATGGCAATTAAAGTCGGAATCAATGGTTTTGGTCGTATCGGACGCCTCGTTTTTCGTTCCCTGCAAAGCAAAGCGGACGTAGAGGTAGTCAAGATCAACGACCTCACTGACAATGCGACCCTCGCTCATCTATTAAAATATGACTCCATCCATGGTCGCTTTGATGGGACGGTGGAATATGACGAAGAATCTTTGACCGTCAATGGCAAGCGCATTGTTGCTTCTGCGGAGCGCAATCCCGAAGCTTTGGCTTGGGGAGACCTCGACGTAGACGTAGTAGTAGAGTCTACGGGAATTTTCCGTTCACAGGAGAAAGCCAGCATGCACTTGACTGCTGGAGCAAAGAAAGTAGTCATCTCTGCCCCTGCCAAGGGTAAGGTAGATGCCACGGTCGTATTAGGGGTAAATGACGACATCTTGACCCCAGACATGAAGATCATTTCTAATGCTTCTTGTACCACCAACTGCTTGGCTCCTATGGCCAAGGTGTTGCATGAGAAATTTGGAATTGAGTCTGGTTACATGACTACGATCCACGCTTACACCGCAGACCAGCGCATCCAAGATGCTCCTCATGCAGATCTTCGTCGTGCTCGTGCAGCTGCCCTGAACTTGGTTCCTACCAGCACTGGCGCGGCCGTAGCTGTAGGATTGGTTCTTCCTGAACTACAAGGAAAACTGGACGGATTTGCAGCAAGGATTCCTACTCCTACTGGTTCTTTGACGGACCTTACTGCAGTACTCAGCACGGAAGCAAGTGCCGAAGAAATCAACGCAGCGATGAAAGAAGCGGCCGAGGGATCCCTCGCCGGAATCTTGGAGTATACTGCTGATCCCATCGTATCAACTGACATCGTTACCCATCCTGCGAGCTGTATTTTTGACAGCCAGTTAACCAAGGCCAATGGAAAGTTGGTCAAGGTTGTAGGTTGGTATGACAATGAGTGGGGTTATTCTAACCGCGTAGCTGACCTATTGGTTAAGCTTGCTGCCCTTTAGAAACCCACCCCGTAAAGGAATACCTTTAAATGAGGTCGACTTGGAAAAGTTGGCCTCTTCTTTTTTGTCTTGTTGGATCGACACTTTGACTAATGAAGCCGGGGTTTGGGTTATGAGCTGTGGCTAAAGGGATGCGTGATCGTCTCAACCTACCCCGTACTTCCTTACCCCGTTTATCGTTTTTCTTTTGACCTCCTGCTTACCCCGTTTACCAGGTCTACTTTGGCTTTTTGCTAATAGAGTGGTAGGGTGATAGTGGAGAGCGCTGGAAAAATTTAGAAGGATAAGAAATTGGGATTTCTTCCCCCATGTCCACCTTATCCTGGCTGAGAGCTCAAGGCTGGGGTAACTCCTCTGACTGGTTTTCTCTCACCATGGCCCCCAAACCTGCCACCAGGATGGGGAAGGTCAAGCTATTAGGAAAGGCCAGCATCGATTGATGTGGATAGTTAGCAAAGGCAAGACTCACCAGGGCGGCCGTGATCAAAGTCGGCAAGTAGTCATGCTTGCGGGTACGTCTCAGGTCAAAGCTAATTTTTACGGCAATAACCAGGAATAGGGCAATCACCCCCAGATATATCAAGAGCCCTATCCAGCCTGTTTCTACGGCAACTTGCACAAAGCCACTATCAGGCGGAAATTGAGAAAGCAGGGTATAAGGTGAAAAAATTTGGCCAGACTCTCCTGTACTTCCCAATCCGTTGCCAATCGGGTGACTTTGTATGTAAGGTTGCACAAAGTCTTGGGTTTCTACTCGCTCAGCGAAGGAGGATGCCTTACTGGGTGAAAATGAAGACTGTAAACGAAGGAGAGAAGAGGATTTTACGGGGGCAAATATCAGCCCTACCCAAACCATGGCCAAGCCAAGCCCGAGAATTAGGACATTTCTTTGCCAGCTTAATAGGGCAAAGAAAAGGTAACCTAAAGGCAGCATGGCGAACCCTGTTCGTGTTCCACTTAACAGCAATCCACCAATTAAGATGCTTGCTGCACTCCACCACAATACCCTCGCAATTGGGGTCTGCTTGGGCTCCAGTCCAAGCCCCATGGCAAACAAAGCCGCCACTGCCATGGTGATGCCAAAATTACCTGGATTAGAATAAAAGCTATATTTTCTTAGTTCTCCTCCCAAGGACACCGATTCGAAGAATTCGGGATGACTGTAAAGCCAGTTCTGCTCAAAGGGTTGGAAACCCACAATAGCTTGGAAAAAGCCATAGAAAGCTCCTAGCACCGAAATCAGGACAAAAAATCGAATCCATTGTCTCACCTGCTTTGAGCCATCTATGGCAAAAAGTCCAATTGGAATCAACAACCAATAGGCACCTGTCCCTCTTACCGAATACAACCACGCAAGTGCATTGCTGGTAGAAGGATTAAACAGTTGAAAAAGACAGTAGGCCAGCCATATCAACACCCCCCAGGTAAGCGGAGAACGAAGCCGTGACCAGTCTCTGGGGTAGATTTGATGAATGAACACCCCAAAGGCCATAAAAACCAAGGTAGCATCAACCAAAAGGGAAAAGGGAAAGGCCCCGTCAACTCGCTTGAGCAGAGGAATCACCGAAGCCAGAAAAATCAGCATATAAAGCCCAAACCTCGGCTGAAACATCGAGGCAAATAGCAAGGGCAAAAAGATGACCATAGCCGATAAGGTCAAAGCCGATTGCCACCCTCCACTACCTACTAGACCCGCTACCAAAACCCCAAATAGCAACAACACAGCATAACCAGCTGGGGTATCCATGCGGGGCCTAATGAATTGCTCAATAAGCCAACTTTTTAAATTCAGGGGGCTACGGGAGTCTTTTTCCATTTTCCTCCCAAGGTCAAACAAAAAAGCCATAGCCTATTTAAAAGTGACGCGGTTCAAATGCTGAAATGCAAAAAGCGATGAACGGGAGACATACAATCCCCTTCATCGCCTGTTACTTCAAAATGTGTGCCTGAGGGTTGTGGGTTAAAGCAATACAATTTTAACAAAAAAACCGACACAAACCGCGAAACATAGAGCTAACAAGGTTTTTTCTCTTAAACGTTCATGTTGGGTAAGAACGTAGTTTCTTTTCTTGGGATCGAGTGTGCTCATGACCAATTCTAGCTATAAAAAGTATTCGTACCTTTTTTGCATACGCTATTTAGCTAATAAACACCCTTGAACCCATGCTTGTTCATTGGACCGTTCTTTTTGATGTTCCAACGGTCACTATCCCCTTTTAGCTAGCCTTCCGCCGAATCAACAATTCGTTACGTTCCTGCTGTATCTCGCGTATGTGCAGATAAAGCGGCGTTTGATCGACCAATAACCAATAAACTTTAGCGGGCTCATCTGGGGTGAACCAAAACTCGAAATCGTAAATCCTCTCTCCGCTACCTAAATCTAAATGAACCGCAGGTAATTCAATCGGAAGCTCAGCATTGTTATGATCCTGTAAAAGCCCCTGGAGGCTATACAAAACAGGATAGAGATCAAAGGCATTGCTTCCTACTTGCCCGGTAATATCAACCAAGCCATGGCAGGAATTGAGAATTTGCCCCGTCTCATCGAGCTCCACCAACTGGGCCTTTTGATGAAGTAACTGAGACTTACGCTCCAGTAGATTCATATTGATTGATCATTTTTTTTCCCAAAGCCAAAAACACATCATCCACCTGCTCGTCTTCCTTGGCACTGGTAACGCCATCAGGTTGTACCTGGAATTTAGACAGTACTTTGGGGAGTTGGTCTGCCCGAAGTAAGTCTTTTTTATTGGCGACGAGTAAATAAGGAACACCGGGTAGTAAACCTTCGATCATTTTCAGGTTCTTTTTCAAAGACTGATAAGTCTCCGGACGACCTAAGTCTACTACGTAGATGAATCCATGGCAGCCGTTTAGGTAATAGTTGGGGAAGCGAGCCGGATCGTCTTGCCCGGCAATATCCCAGACCAATAGGTCCAGTTGGTAAGTCCCCACTTTGACGGTCTTTTTGTCCACCTTTAGTCCGATGGTGGTCACGTAATCTTCGG
The DNA here is from genome assembly GCA_964521065.1 of uncultured Bacteroidia bacterium. GTDB lineage: Bacteria > Bacteroidota > Bacteroidia > J057 > J057 > CAYVAP01. The sequence continues at coordinate 42,882 of CAZFPQ010000019.1, forward strand.
GAAATTTCCCTTCTACAAAGCGGGTGATCAAGGAAGTTTTACCTACACTATGACTGCCCAACAAAGTTATCTTCCGGCTGATGACTTGGTCCGAATTCATCAAAATAATTCTTTAACGATTGAGACAGACGTTCCTGATCCGCTTGGGTCAAGGCATCGCCTTGTCTGATGGGCACTTCTTCTACGAAGCGCATGATTTTATCTCTCAGTTTCTGTTTGAATAAGGCACTAGGATATCCCTTGAGTCCTGCCGCGAGGAAAAAGGTCTGAAAACTGAAGATAAGGATTTTGAACTGTTCGTATTCTAGATTTTGTAGCTCTTGGTCAGGCTGATCAAAAGCATGTTCTACAAATGATTTAATCCCCGTCAGCATTCCTGCCACCACCTCTGGCTGAGTTAGTTCATGTAGAGAGTAATGGGCCATAGCTAGGCCGGTATTCTTATCGATGAGGAACAAATCCTCCACGATGGGGGGATCCGTACGAGACAAAAGTAGCTCTTGATAAGAGACCCCACTGAACCAGGCCCTGAATCTCAATTTGATATTTTCCCAAGAAAAGGGATCCTTAAGGCTTTGATCTAGGCGTTGGCTGATACGTTCGATCTCGGCCCGCAAGTAGCGATTGATCAACTTACCCATGATGGGATAGAGGGCGTCAATGATTTCTCCTTGAGAATTCCTGATTTGTAATTTGATGGCTGAGGACAAATAACGCCCAAACAACTCTGGAAAGTTCTCTTGAAGGTATTGAACTTGCTCATCTAGGATCGGCTCTAGACGCTGCCCAAGCTCCTCAGGGTCATTTAGCACCGCCTCCAATTCATTCAGTTTTTGAGCCAAGCCTTCACGGGTATGCCGGTCCTTATCAAGCAACAAGGCTCGAAGTTCATTTAGCAATTGCTCAGCTTCTGTAGGAGTGGCAGCAGACATAGATTATCAGCAGCAGATTAAAAGGGGCGCAAGAAAGATTGATAAATCAAATAGGATATCCTATATTAATGTCCTTTTCGCTTTTTTCTACACCTCTAAGCGTTCTAGTTCGCCCTCAGGATGAGCAAAATAGCGATTAAGCCGAATCTCCCAAAAAAGATTGGTATGCTATGGAAATGACTCCCGGACTCATCAGTGCCCTTCGCTTTGCCGCCGAGAAACATCGTCACCATCGTCGCAAAGATCGACATCTCAGTCCTTATATCAACCACCTGATTGATGTGCTGCACCTGCTGTGGTTCAAAGGCGAGGTGCGCGATCCAGACGTTTTGATTGCAGGCTTGCTTCATGACACCATCGAGGATACCCAAACCAAGCCTCACGAGTTAGAAAAGAGCTTTGGAAGCCAAGTTAGGAAATTGGTCGAGGCGGTATCTGATGACAAATCTCTTCCCAAAGCAGAGCGTAAGCGCCTCCAAATCGAGCATGCTCCTCACCTGGACCCCAACGCCAAGCTCATCAAACTGGCTGATAAATGTGCCAACCTCAGTGATCTTACTTACTATCCTCCCGCGGATTGGTCAGAAACCCGTAGGCAAGAGTACCTTGATTGGTCCATTCAAGTAATCGAAGGGGTACGAGGAAGCAACCCAGGTTTAGAGGCTCACTTTGATTCTTTAGTAGCGAACATGAAGCGCCGCATGTCTCCAGATATCGAGGAAGTCAGCGTCGATTGAGCCGCCAAGCACTTTGTGGCGGATGAGGGTGCGCTTCTCCATCCAATATTCGATTGGTACCATTTAAGACTTCTTCGGCAACCACAGCCAAGAGCATGGCCTCATCCTCCTCAAACTGTGCCTGCAGCTTTTCTGGGGAAAAATGCTGTTTGACAAAGTTGGTGTCAAAATCACCAGAACGAAAGGCCTCATGCTCCAGGACGTACCTACAGAAAGCCAGAGTAGTTTGAATTCCCACCAATCGATACTCGGCGATCGCTCTGAGCATTTTTTCTATCGCGGTCTCACGATCTTCTGCATGGACAATCAACTTAGCGATCATGGGATCGTAGTAAATGGGAATGTCCATGCCCTCTTCAAACCCATCATCTACCCGGATGCCTAGGCCCTTTGGGGGTTGATATACATGTAACTTTCCGATATCGGGAAGGAAATTATTAGCAGGATCCTCGGCATAGACCCGTACCTCAATGCTGTGTCCATTGATCTGTAGATCGGCTTGCGAATAGCTAAGCGGATGGCCTTCTGCCACCCGGATTTGCTCGCGGACGAGGTCTAGCCCGGTGATCATCTCG
>CAZFPQ010000020.1:0-44923 GCA_964521065.1 uncultured Bacteroidia bacterium
TAAAAGTGACTTCTGTTTCTCCCATATCAAATGGGGCAAGGGTCACTCGGTGAACCGGCTTTTCATTTTCATCTTCATTATCTCCCAACACATCCCCCATCTGAAAGGTGCCCCCAGGAATGGACACCATCCTGGGCAGATTGAACAGCACATCGGGATCAACCAGTTTTATGCCTTCCCTGTTACCAGAGTCATTGGTGCCACTTGGCGTTACGGAGGAAAAGTTTCGCTTAGCTACTGGAAAAATCACCGCGGTATCGCTAAAAATTTCCATTTGGCGGGAGTAGCCTATCGTGGAATCGGTTGCATTTATATTGACGGAGATGTAGTCATCTCCTAGCACACCGGGGCTGGCCAAATAGGAAAAACGCCCGTCTCCGTCTGTTACATAGGTTTCGGCATCTACGGTGACCGTGATTCCTGCAAGAGGCAGGCTGTCTTCCGCACGGACCACCTGTCCTTGCATGGTAAACCTCCCCCCTTCCTCATTATCAATGGGATAGGCGATCTGCAGGTCTAGGGCAGGCAGGTCGCCCAAAGCCAAGGCTAACTCGACGGTATCTAGGGTGGTCAGCTCCTCTACCGCTTCGATAAAGGGAAAGAGCAGCAACAAAGAATCTTCTCCAGCTTGGAGGTCGTTTCGAGAAAAGCTCAATCCAAATACCCCATTTTCAGAGGTCTTTCCTTTGAACAAAGTCCGAGCTCGTTCCCGATTGCGGGCAAATAAACTGGCCGACCAGTTGGGCTTAAAGTCTGACTCTGCCAGGGTAAGAGAGGGATCGCGATAAACTACCCCGGCGAGGCTGTACCAGGGGATAGGACTATTTCCCAAATCGACCAACAAGTTGTTCCCCGCCAAATTATGGTCACCCAACCACGCTTGCACCTGGGCACTTTGCTTGGTTTCAGTGGGTTGAAAATCAAGCTCAAGGCTTTCGATAAACCAATCGTCTATGCCTCCCCCAGCTCGATCCGCCCATATTCGGATGGACTCTATCCCTCCTAAATCTTGGGATGGACTAAAGCTCCAAACGTAGGTCTTTCCCTGAATCAAATTAAGGGCAACTCCTTCCTGGTTTAGTTGGTACTGGAAAGAATCGATGATGCCAATGACGGTAACGAACAGGTTGTACCCGCTCTGCGAATTCACCACACTGTTCCCCCCTCTTACCTTTCCCGTCTTGATGCGCAAGACATAATCCTCATCGGTACTCACCACCTCGCTACCTAACAAGGTGGCCAAATTGGGCTCACCAAAGGCGATTAAAAATTCATTATCCAAGTAGTTCAGCAACGCCCTTGCCAAAGCCGTATCTCCCTCATAATACAAGGCCAAGCCCTGAGCGTGAGTAGCATGTTGCTCGAGGCTATCTGCTTGTGGGAAATCGCCTGTAGGCTTCTTGGCGCTGTTGAAGCGCAGCAAGGCATTTCGCATATCACGCCGCTGGTAATCCTGGATTCCCCAGCGATATTCAAGCAAGGCCTGTTGGTAGAGCAGCGGAGCGTAGGCCGAGTCCATTTGAAGCGCCCGATTGATGAGTTGGTAGGCCAAGCCAGGGTTATTTTCAGCTAAGGCCTCTCCTGCTTGATTGACGTAGTAGGACAAGGAGTCGGCTTGGGGACGGGCCAAGCCCCCATAGTTTACCTGGGGCGTAGTAAAGCTTAGCACCATCAAGCCCAGCAGGGCAATCGCTATCGCGGTGGCAGCCGCTTGATGGCGGTAGATAAGCCGCAAAGCTTTTTTACAGGCCTGAATTAGGACTTGAGGTTGCACCTCTAAATTGCGGGGACGAGGTCCTCTGAATGATTCCGATTTAGCAGACTCATTAGACTCCCTTTTTGAACCGGAGGAATCTTCTATTTGCTCCCTCCTTCTCAATTGAGCTATGGCTGATTCCGCCACACTTCTGAATTGACTCTGGGGATACTGGTCCAGAAACTGTTCATATCCCGCCAGGGTATGCATGCTGCTTGCTCGTTCCCAGCTTTGAGCTTCCTCAACCTGCTCGTTTACTTTCTTTTTAATCCCCTTCCTTCGGAAAGAATCAGAGGAAGTGGACTTAGTCACGGTAGAAGAAGAGTCAGAGTCAGTAGAGGTGGACTCAGAGGTAGAAATATTGGGTTCTCGGCTATTTCGGACCCTTTTCACCACGTCAATGGCTCGCTGTTGTCCCTGAATCGCGGCGGCTTCGACTCGATCTAGCCAGATGTCTATCAGCAGAAATATCCCCGTGAGCTCATCGGAGCCCTTGGCTCGATAAGTGGAAGTAGCCTTGTAACGAGCCCGCAGGGCGGGATCTAATAAGCCTTGCTCCCATAGCACCTTCAAGGCAGATTCCTGGCGCAAGTCTTGAGGAGCAAGGAAAATTTCCTGAATGGCCGTCAAGGTCGAACGCTCGCGACCTGCATGCGAATCAGGCGGTGGATCGGCCTGTAGCAACAAATCCAGCAGGGCCCTGCGAGCGATGCGCTCCTCTTCAGGACCTAATTCTTCCAGCATCTGTGCCCGGAGGCCCTCGGGCAGGTCACCGTCTTGCAGCCAAGGCAACTGGGTCAAATGCAGTAGGTCGTCATAGCTCAATTCGGCTGAGAAAGCCTGGGCGACGGCCAGGGTTACAGCCCAAACGGGTCGGGGGTATGTAGCCGCTCCGGCTACCCATTTGAAGCGATCTGCCCCCAGGTATGCCTTGAGGTCCGACAACTGGGTCAGGTCATAGTCTTGCAAGGCTTCAGCCAGCGGACGCTGGTCTAGCAAGGCCCATTGTAGGCTTTGAAAGTCCAGCGGATCTCGCTCGTCCCAGGCTTCCAGCAAGGATCTTTGCCCACTTAAGTCAGCCGGTAGGAGGATCAGGTGCTCTCGGACACGCCGCTCGGCTCGCCCCCAATCGGCTACCGGCAAAGGTGTCAACAGGGCTTTTTCACCCCACAGATCGAGGAGAGGCTTGAGGCTTTTGCTCAAGTCACTTTGCGAAGCATTGAGCAAAGATCCTGCTTCGGCAAAGATCATCAGTCGATAGCCCGTGAAGCGCTGGGCTAAACGGCTGAGCGAGACAGGCTCATCGCGACCAGGTTGAAAGCACCATCGAGGATTGTCGTGAAAAAACCAAGTTTGGATCGGAACCTCTTCACTGCGCAGGCGCTTGAGCATGGCCGCGAACAGTTGCGCCTGCTGATCAAAAGGGCCACGACTTTGGATCAAGGCTAAATATTCGACGGGGCGATCCTGAGCTTGGAACTGCAACTCCGGGAAACCTCCCTTGCGAATGGTGGACTTAAGGCTGGCCAGTAGATCTAAGTCTTGGCGGGTGCTTTTTTCGCGCTGACGGAGCTGCTGTGCCAGTTCGCTCAGGGCTGGTCCGTCTCCAACGCGCTGACTCTGGTCAGGGAACTCCAGCTCAATAGGGGGACCATGGGCCACTTGTAGCGCCTCGCGAAAGGCTGGACTATCGGGCAAGCGGCGACGGTAGCGTTGCCAGAAGCGGGAAGCAAAGAAAGCAAGTAAACACAGCAGGGGCCAACCCAGCCAAGTAAAGTTTCTCCAAACGTGAGGAAGGGCTTCTCCAGCGACAAAAATGGGATTAAGCAGGGGTAGCTGCACCAGCAATTCACGTTGGTCTAGCAGCAAGGTACTCTGGGCATCGCATTGCCCTAGGCTGTCGCCCTTTAGGCCTACCTTTAGGGTGATGGCATGATTCCCCCTTGGAGCCATGTACCTGGTCACCCGAGGACCATTCACTCGTTCATTTTGCGGGCCAGCATTTCGGGTGGGGCTTGAAGCATCTTCTACAAAATCCCACTGGTACCGCCATAGGGGCGATTGGCTCCCCGCGAAAAAAACGATGCTGTCACCTTGCAGCAAGGTGTCAATTTGGGCGACAGGCTTGGTTCCCCCCATTACATAGAAACGTCTCTCAGCAATGGCCTCCATGGTGTCTCGCTGGGCGATGAGAGCGATCCGATGAGGGCCAGCTTGGGTCATGGGCACAAGGAGTTGTGCTTGATTTTCAAACATGGATATTCCATCCAATTCCCAGTACCAAATCAAGCTGCTGTCCTGCAGGAAATCTACTCCCGCCAAGTAGGTCGCCTCTACTGCCTCTCCAAGACTTAGACAAGAACTAGTAAGTTGAAAGGCGGCAATGGGAGGCGGAAGAGGGTCTGGTTCTGGGGTCAAGCGAAAAATAAGGAAGGTCAACACCCCAACCAGCAGAACACCCAATAGAGGTAAAATCCAAGCTTTCCGGTCCTCCTCTAATATCTCAGGCTCTTTGGGGGCCGGCTCATCGGTTTCCTTTTCAACATGAAGTTTAAGCCACTCTTTGAATACATCATAAAATATCTTCTGTTCTTCCGCACTCTGAACCACCAAAGGAGCCAATAGGCTGGCTAAGTCTTTAGGCTCTCGGTCTTTGAGATCGAGCACCCGCAGCGCTTCTTGCAAGCGCAGTCTCTGCCCTGGAGACAACACGATCCCGCGCTGGCCTAACCAGTGTAAGAGGGTATCGAGTGGGAGTTTTAAGGGCATTTACTATGTATTTTTTAGAAGGGGTCTTTTTTGAGGGCAAGGTCGTTTGTCTTGGAACTTACTTTCATCTCGTGCCAGGTTTAGCGGGGTAATAATGGAGCTTCCCCAAGTGGAGTGTCGCCTTTCCGATAAACCGGAATCTTCGAGCAGCGGGACTTACTTTTTTTGAAAAAAGGTAAGCATCCCGGTTCGTCGGGACTGCATTTCAGGCCCCTCCACAAACCGCTCCAGTGCACCAAATGCAGTCCAACGCCGCCATAAGTAAGCTTTTACGAATTCTATGTTGAGTTTATCAAGTCTCAGATCCACATTCATAATGCGTGACATATATTTCAACCAACCATACATGAGTCTTACAAGCTTCATCATTTCAGCACTTGGCAAGGTGTGTTAACGTCACAGGTCTATACTCCATCTTCCAACAGCATTTCCAGGTCTTCTTGGGTCTTGGCGAGCACGGGATAACTCAGCTTGAGTAGGTCTTTTTGGGCTGAAGTCCACTTTGCGGGGCTGGCTGACCCTTTTTTGTGGAACTCATGCAGCTCCAAAATTCGCAGCCAAGCCAGTAACTCCGCCGTGGCCGGTGGTTTGCGGTTGACTTTCTCTCGAATCTTGAAAAAGTGCTCGATCAAAGCTTTATCAGCGTACTTAGATTTTTCGCCTAGACGGGCCCTGATGATGCGCAACAATTGTTCTTCATTCGGGAAGGGGATGTGGAAAAAGACACAGCGACGAAGAAATGCTTCAGGCAAGGCTTTTTCTGAATTTGAAGTTAGCAAGACCACTACGCGACGCCCCTGTCCCAGAGTGATTTGCTGATTTCCATCTTCCTTGATCCGAAAGCGGTAACCGACCAATTGGTCCAGCAGGTTATTCGGAAAATCTCGGGGAGCCTTGTCGATCTCATCAATCAAGACCACCCGGTTTTGGGCCTTTTGGGCTAGGGCTTGGTCTTCTGGGCTGCGTAAATAAGCCTGAGCTTGGGCGGGGTTGGTCAAGGCAATGGCCTTGCCGAGTGCGCGTAGCTCGATGTAGTTGGAGACTTTTGGAGCAGCATGTTGGTCTGCTTTTTTAAGATTGGCATCGTGAAAATGGCTCAAGGCGTCGTAGTAGTAAAAAAGGTCTTGAGCCATGCTGGTGGTTTGAGTCACAAAGGTCAGGGGCTTTTCCGCAAATTCTCCCTTGGAAGCTTCATGTAGATCATGTGCGATCCGATAGGCAAGACCCGTTTTCCCTGTGCCAGGCTCTCCGGTAATCAGAAGTGGTTGCTCCAGGGCCAGCGCTACCTCTACGGCGTCAGCAAGTTTTTGGGTCAATACATAATCTGCGGCGGGCAAGTCTCTAAGACTTACGCTTTGCTTGGGGAGAGAGATTTTGATGTCGCTCATGTCACTTATCGGTTTCCGTCAGGGGTTTCTCGGTTAATGAGGGTATTGAGCCGTTGTTCGACTTCTACCATGTCGTATTGGGCCCTATCCTCAGGGAAATAGCGATTCCACAGTCGCTGTTTCCGCAAACTGTTGCTGCTGATATATTCGTCGATCCAGGCTAACACGTCAGATTTGTTGACAGGTGCAAGCTCTGTAAGCACATGACAATGCGGCAAACGAGGCACCAAGGATCTGATTTCGGTAAGAGACAGTTCATGATCAGCCTCATTTTCATAAATGATGCTCACAAAGAAGTAGAAAACGGGGTAAAAGTCGCTGTCCCCGTGATATTGACAGTAGGTATTTACAAACCAGTCGATCAGCTCTGGAATAAAGGTTTTCCAATGAGAACTCCGTACCCGAAATTCTACCGCTACACTTTCGACCCCCAGCTTAGATAGCTTTCTCCCTACTTCTGTCATCTCTTCCAAATCAGGTTTGCGCAATACCCTTCCCATTTCCATGGTGGTAAGCAGGCGCTCGCGTATCACTCCCTGGTAGCCTTCCAGGCTATTCATTTCAGGTAGAGGTACTTTGTATTCTTTTGTGAGATCGGGCTCTATAAAATCATGTAAAAACCTGTAATAAAACCTTTTAAAAAGGCCATGGTGAGACTGAGGATCTTCGCCGTGGATGGCAAAAAAGTGGAATTGCCCCTCGGAATTGTTTTCATATTCGTTTCTAAACCGATCTCCTTGAGAGGTACGATCACACTGATATACCTCAGAGCGGTTGATCGCTTCCTCCAGATCGGGCAATTCAATGACTCTCTCCGTTGGAAGGGATGGCGGTTGTCCTTCCTTTACTTCCTCGCCTGCCACATAGAGATGGATCTGGTCTCCATTCCCTTGCTGGAGCATGATAGCAGAACGTGCAAATCCTAAAATCCGCTGGGGATCCGATTCACCGGCACCAATGGCATCGTAGATCGCTACGGCTGCAGCAGTACGAATCTCAGGCGCTAGAACATGGTCCATTCCAATCAGATAGGGCACCACCTCACTAACTGCACTGGCTTGATTTTCTTGAAAACAGCCGCTCAAAATAACCCACTCTAAGCCTTTTTTTTGAGGATGGTTGGGATTTTTCACGAATAAAGCAAGCAGTTCTGACAAGGCACTGGGGGAAACGGGCTTTGGCTCTCCGTTGGAAGCTTCTAACAGAATCCCCTCCCCATCGTTTTTGCCAGAGATATGTAAAATAGATGGCTTGTCTTCTTGCAAACTGCGGCGCAAGTCTCGAGGCCGAACGGCAAAGTGCTCTTTTAGCTCAAACTTATCCCTCTCTTTAGCCATTTTAAGGGCCTCCCTGATGTCGCGCAATTCCGCCTGCCAACGACTCTTGCCGTTTGACCGAGGGTCTGAGGACAGAAATAGGATATTGCGCTTGGAGCTCATGCAGGGTAAAAGGGGCTAGAAACGTGAAAATTCACATTACTGAAGAGAAATACAAGCTCAGTGCCAGGATATGGCTGAGTTTAGAGCAGGGGACAAACTCCGGTCCGTGATTAATGGGGAGTTCACTTCCCCAAATACTTGGAGGGAGCCCTCCACTAGCCTACTCCAGCAGCCCAAAAAATCGTTGCCCCAAAGCTTGAACTGGGTCAGGAATCACTCCCGCCAAGTTTAAGTCTTGGGCAGTCAGCACACTCCTCAATTGCCCCTCAAAATGATACGCTACGGACCCCGTAGCCAGGATCGGCAGGGTTTTGGTTGTGAGTAAAGGCAGCAGAGCAGACTCCACCAATGCGGAAAAACGTTGCTGTACCAAGGCCTGGACCTTAGGATGATCGATGGCGGCAGAGAGCAGTGGAGCAAGCCTTGACAAGAATGCCGTAGGAGGCTGACTGTCATATAGGGCAGAGATGATGGTCTGCGGAGGCAAGCCTATGGCCCGGAAGAAGTATTCTTTCAAATCTTGAGGCCAACCAGGCATCAGTAAGGCCCGCAACAAGGAGCGTCCTAAATCTACTCCACTCCCTTCATCTCCTAGTAAGTAGCCCAACCCTCCAGCTTGCGCTACCCGCTGTCCCTCCTCGAAACGGGCCACATTGGATCCTGTCCCTACGATCATCACAATGCCGGTATCAACGCCCTGGCAATCCAAGGAAGCCTTTAGGTCATCTTGAATTGACAAGGTAGCCGAAGGAAAATACCCAAGTAAGTAGTGTTTCATTTGCTCTACCCGCCCGGGTCGGCCAAGCCCAGCCCCATAAAACTGTACGTGGGAGACCTCATCTAAATTGGGAATCGACTGCAGTTGCTGGTCTAAGCGAATACGTAAGGTCTCCTCGTTGAGGGCATTTGGATTAAGCCCTTCCCCACGCCAAGCTTTGATTAAGTTTCCCGGGCTGCCGAGTTGCCACTCGGTCTTGGTGGCTCCACTTTCGGCCAAAAGCATCATAGGCAGTTTCAAACTAATCGGTGGCAACATCAGCACCTAGCCAAAGGCTTCAACGCCTAGTTTCAATTGAAAATCTGCTAGAATGTTCATGTAGGTTAAATAATCTCCATGGCTCATCTGCAAAAAATAATCGCTGTGCTGAAGCAAGGACCAAGTACGCATCAAATCTTCATCTTGCCAAGCCTGAATGTTTCCTTCGAGCCAATAAAGCTTATCTAAGGCTTCGACTTGTAAGGGGCTGCCTTGCCATGGGCTAAGATCATGAGGGGCATGAGCTGAGACGAAATTCTCTGCTTCAAACATCCCCCCATCGCAAGACCATGTGGCTAGCTCTTCCAGGGGAACAAAGGATAAGCCTCTATGCTGAAGCACCGTACGGCACACCTTTTCCCATCTATCTTTCTGTGAACCAAAATTAAGTCGGCCTAAGTTAAGCTGCAGAGTGGTCAGTTGTCCAGGAGCGTCGATCAGATCTTGGGCAAATTGAACGGGATTAGGCAAAGCCCCAGCCGCTCCCCGGCCTTGGGGGTGCCAGGCATCACTGGCCAGGGAGGAACGCATGAGCAAGCGTGGCTGACTCATATTCGCTGGATGGTAAAGGTATTGCGTAGAGCGGCCTTCCCAACGGCGACCTGCGCCTTCAGTAATCAACACCGAAAAGCCCATTTTATCGGCGAGGAAAGCCATGGGGTTTCCGTAAATGCCTCCCGGATGATAAAATGCCACGGGATGTCCAAAGCCCAATTCCTGTAATTTCTCCCTGTGCATTTGAACTTGTCGCATGAACTCCCCGCGCCCATAGAGGAAACTCAACGAATGAAAGTAGGGCATGGCCACCCAAGAGAGGTTTTCCTGTTTAGTCAACGCTTGCAAATCCTTCAGGAGGCCTAGATTTCCTCCTAGTCTTTCCAACATCAAGCCATCCATCGCAAGGCTTACCTTAAAACGCTCTCCAAATTCAAGAGCCATGTTCTTAACCCAATTGGTCCAGGGTTGTAAACTTCGAGTGAGCCCCAAGTCAAACCGTTCCGCTGCTATGGTTTCATTGAAATAGGGCTTATGACTACCCACATCAAACAAACTAAAACCGGCAATGGGGGGTGTTTGGCTGAATGTAAAAAACAAACTGGTATTGGCCATGTCTGCAGCTCCTAAGATGGTTATCTACTCGATCCAGGTGTCTGACAAGTTTAGCAAAAAGGAGGGGCAAAAAGAATCATTTATTCACTAAGTGAGCCAAGTGGCTCTGGTTCCGCCTGAAGATCTACCGTCACCAGATGAGCCGGGCCATCGTTGGTCTCCAGCATCAGAAAGGTAAGGATGCCAGGGGTCATCCAGGTAGAATAAGCCTGAACCCAAAACTGGTTACGCCGCTCGCCTTCATGCACTTTTTGTCTACGACCAATTTGGCCCGATTCTAGGTCAATCCTTCGATAGAACATACGATCGGGATCTCTGAACTTTTCTCCATCCGCCTCTCTGATCAACATATGAAGTACTTGCTCCACGGTATCTAGGCGATACTGAAAAAAGCCCCCTAAGCGATCCACGTAACCCCTCAAATATTGGGTAGAGGGCACTACCAAGGCTTTTTGTATCTCTCCCAACGAGTCAAATTGGAACATGACAATTTCCTCCACCCGTTCTTCCATGGGCCGGGGATAGGGATAATCTGGGCCTGGGGTACCTGGCAAATCACTGGAGATGTATTGTTGCACCATGAGCCAAACCGACTTATCGGGCATTTCGATCACTTCCCGTATTTGATAGTTGTCAAAGCGCCTGATCGGCCTAAGTCGATAAGCGGCTCGCTGTTTTTCCACCGCAACCAGTAGCGTTGAGTTCACCGGGACTTCGCGGGATTGATCCACAAGTTCGTTTTTGAAATCAAAACACACCACTTGATAGGAGCGAATCCCTCGATCAAACCCTCTTCGCTTTAGGTCAGCCAGTGCCCAATAGATTCTTTCCTCATTGCCCACCGACAAGGGCAATTGGGCATGTTCTCCATCACCTAAGTCCATCAATTCCGGGGCCTCGTCCAATAGCTCTAAAGTCCTTACCTCGTCCGTCTCATGATGAGATTGAACTACCTTGAAGGAAGTTTTACGCTGGTGTAGATAGGCATAGAAGTTCTCATCGTTATCGAGTAGGCAGCCCAGCAATACGTGCTTGCGGTCCGGCACGGGCATCATTCCCTCTCTGACCACACTAAGATCCGTTTGATAAACGGTAAAATGAATGCTCTCACACCTGTAGGCTCGGTAGCCCAGTTCCTGATTTTGATCCACATAATCATATTCCAGTGAAACTGGGCGCAAGCTGGATAGATTTTGCAATTGATACAGGGCAAAGGACTGACGATCAGGGGCCCATTGGAGGAAAACATCTTCGACTTGTCGATTTTCAATGATTTCTAATATGGCAGGAGCTGAGACCTTCCCGTCGGACATATCTACTCTTCGACTGCGAAAGATAAACCGTCGCTGGAAAAATTCTTGCTGGAGACTCAGAACGAGTACCTCTTGCGTTTTGGGGTGTTCAAAAACAGCCAAGACATCCTCATTTCGGTCCAGTTCAAATTCTACCTCCCAATCGTTATTCAACAAAAGATCATACCGCGAAACCCGAAATAAGCGGGAAGAAATTTTATTGGGTTTCCAAATCATGAAGAAGCTTCCATCCGATAGCTTCAAGGCTGGATCGAAAGTCAAAAAAGGATAAATCCCATTTGGACCCAGGCTTTCGTAAGGAAAAAGATCGCTCTCATCGGCTTCAAAGTCCTTCATTTTTTGACTGGCCAACACAGCTTGAGCAGATACAGATCCTCCCAACCCTAAGCCTATAAGCAACAAGAAAAACAATCGAATCATGGTTTTAGGTTTGTGAGAAGTTAGGGGCAATGGGCCTAGTTATGCAAATATTTAGAGGGGGTGAAGTTGAGAATTCAGGTTTTGGGCCCTAAAACGGCCTCATTATGAAAACGGATTTGATGCCAAATCTAGCTCCGATGAGAAATGACCAAGTATGTAGTCAACCAGATCGGTACTCCAACTCAGGGCTGAGGGAGGCAGCTCAAGATATCCTCTACCCATACACCCATATCCCAGGCTGAGCGATCGTGGGTCACGCCCAAACGAACAACCACCGTTTCCATGGAGGGAATGATGCATACCAGCTGCCCTTCGAAGCCTTCTGCACAATAGGCATCATCCGGCACACCAGACCAGGACCAACCCTCATACCACCCTTCCACTGGAGTAGTAGCTGGATTCCAAAATTGAGCCCCATAAATACCGGCAGGTGAGGCCGGAGTGGATGTAGCTGAATAGGCAGCCCAAGCTTCTGGCAACAGTTGTTTTCCATTCCACTCGCCTTCTGCTAAATATAACAGGCCAAATCTGGCCCAATCCCGAGCCCGGGCCCACATAAAGGAAGAGCCAACGAAGGTCCCACTTGCGTCAGGTTCTAGCACCACGCCCTGCATACCCATGGGCCCAAAAAGGCTTTGATAAGGAAAATCCCAATAGGATTGATCATCTGGAAACTGGTCTCGAATGATCCGGGACAAGAGGTTGCTGGTCCCACTAGAATAGGACCAATGCGAATCTGGCTCGTGGGCTAAATCTGACCGGGCTGCATAAGCAGCTGCGTCCTGGCTTAGGAACAACATTTCGGTCGCATCAGTTCGAAAAGCGTAGAATTCCGCAAAATCTAGCCCAGAACTCATCCTTAGGAGCATGTCCGTAGTGATTTTCCTACGAGGATCTTCAGCGTCTTGCCATTCAGGTACCGGAGCTGGCTGGAAGATGTCGAAACCTTTCTCCTGTACCAATCGCCCCAACATGGCATTGGTTACACTCTTGGTCATGGACCAACCCCTCAACAGAGATTCGGAGTCAAAGCCAGCGGCATATTGTTCCGCCACGATTTTCCCTTGATAAACTACCAATGCCGCTCGGGTATTTTTCTTTGCACCGGGAAAATCTTCTATAAAGATTCCGTTCACGACCTGTGCCAATTTGGCAGAATCCACTCCTTGGGGAAAAGGCAAAGTATCTCGCTTGCCGGTAGGCCAGGGCAAGGTGTCCACGGAAAGGGGATCTAATAAATAACGCTGAGGGGGCTGAGCGAGGGTTTGCTGTAGCTCATCTGGATTGGCTCCAGCCGCAATGCTGCAGCCAAAATTTGGTCGATAGATCACCACCTGTGGCCTTAGGCCCATGAAACTGCCCGTGGTTCGTTTTTTATCGTAGTCCACTTTTACATCAAACATGCCCAAGGTCTGCAACTCCACCTTTCTTACGCTGTCTTCTGGGTAGCCAGCGACGAAGACACAACTACACATAGTTTTGGCTGCAAACGCGGAACCGACGGGCAATAAGTAGTACAGGGTCCCCAGCAGTAGCCCAAATAAAGTGACCAGCACTCCTAAAATTATTCGGATACGCTTTCGTTTTTTGGCCATTTTCGTTTGATAAAGTGTCTAAGCTTGTTCTTAAAGTAGCAAAAGCTTCAGGATTGGCCTGCTTTCTGTTCTAATTTAGAAACACTCAAAAAATAAGTTATGCTTTTTTGCTTGGTCTTTTGCCCCACATTAGTCCCTATTGAGGCCCCTTAGCCCCAATGGCTGATGGAGAAAAAGCCTGCCTTAGCGCCGATAGGTTAAAATCTTCGACGTGCTTAGGTCGGTTTTCCTTCCTTGATCTGGAACAAAATTCCTATGCAAAATCGACCTCTTGCCATTAAGCTGTCCCTCCTGTCCTAATTCGCCGACAACATGAAAAAAACTCTACTCACACTTTGCTTCGCCTTGGTTACCCTAGCTATCCATGGACAAATGTATTTTGACGATGGAAGAGTTGTTTACAGTGGGGATAGCACTACAGAAGGCCGCTACCTATCACTGGGAATCAACCCCGCTAATCTAGGGAGGGTGACAGGTACGCGCAAAGGAGGAACCTTGCTACAGATTGGCGGGAATTTTTATTCTAATGGATTGGACTTAGGTCAAGTCATCGACCTATCCCTGACTAGCCAAATCATTGACCCAGATTTAGCAACTCAACTGGTATCACAAAATGCACTTCCCACCGAGGACTTTAGCTATGAAGGCAACCTAGATGTGAATTGGCTAGCCTATTCTTTTGCCAATCCAACCTTAGGTGGGATCGCCTTTTCCGTTCAAGACAGGTGGGCTAGCACCTCCGCCATACCAAATGATCTTCTTGGACTGCTGCTACAAGGCACGGAATCCCCTGCCGTACAGCAAGCCAATAGCCGAGATGATCTCTTGGGTATAGGAGATGGAACCTTGGCCACCTATAGCCACATTCGAAGTGCCAGAATTGGATATGGCCGGATGCTGGCCAGGGTGCGCGGAGGAAATGGAAAAGGGGAGTACCGAAATGAGCTTTTCCGCCTCTACGGAGGAGTGGGGATTCAGGTTCTTTGGGGAATTGGCTTCTTTAATGGGCAAATTGAAAATGGCAGGTTTTCGTCTACCTCATCTTTCTCCGACCTGTATAGGATCAACTATGCTGGATTCGATATCCAGGACCCAACCACTCAGCGCCAGTTACTTAGCAGTAGTGGCCAAGGATTTGCCTTTGATTTAGGACTAGGGCTTGATATCGGGGACAAGATTAGCATTGGCGCCTCGGTGGTAGATGTGGGGAGCTTGACTTGGGATGAAAATGTATTGGCTACTAGTGCTGATTTTGGGGCAATCCTGGACTCTGTAGGTCAGGGGCTGATTCAGAGTTATGAGCTAAGTCAAGAAATCGGCAACTTATACGCACTCGTAGAGCAAAGTCCAGACCCCGCCATTACCACCCTACTAAATGCCCAAACTAGACTGAATGTTGCCTATCGAATCACAGAGAGAATGAGACTGGGAGCCGATTTGGTCATGCCGATGCGTTCTGGCAATCCAGAAACCATAGACGTAGAGGCCGCAACACTTACAGGGAGTTTCAGTTGGTCCATTGTGCCTCGCTTTATTTACCTAAGCAGTGGTTTTATCTACAATGGGAACTTTGGCACACGCTGGCCATTAGCTCTTTCGGTCAATTTGGGAGGAGCCACCACGCTAAACGTGTCTACGGCGGATTTGCTCACCTTGGTATCAGGCCGTGAGCCCTTAGCTTCACTGACTATTTCTTTTTCAGGGATAAGGTAGCAGGAGGAAAACCAACAACTAAAAAATTGATATACAACAAATTATCTACAAACGCCCTTCTGTTCCTGATCTTTCATTTCCTTAGTCCATAATCCTTATCTTCTCCTTCTTATGTTCTATTGGAACCAAACATACTCATAGCAGTTAGCCATGCTATGAAAAAGATCATCGTAGCTATTACCGGGGCCAGTGGCAGCATTTACGCCCAACGCTTACTTCGGCAGTTAGAGCAGTTTGAGGGAATTGAGGTGGGCGTAGTACTTTCAAAAAATGCACCCGACGTGTGGGAACATGAATTAGGAGAACCTTTTGACACCCAATTTCCTGTTTATGACCGTCAAGATTACCGAGCCCCTTTCGCATCGGGATCGGCCCGCTATAGACACATGGCCATCGTACCCTGCTCCATGGGTACTTTAGGTCGAATTGCATCCGGATTTTCAGATGATCTGATCACCCGAGCCGCAGACGTAATTCTGAAAGAACGAAGGCAGTTAGTTTGCATGGTACGGGATACTCCTTTGAATCTTATTCACATCGAAAACATGAGAAAGGTTACCCAAGCGGGAGGGATTATGTTGCCAGCCATTCCATCGTTTTACTCCAAACCTAGCTCTATAGAGGAAGTGGTGGACACAGTGGTCCACAGAGTACTAGACCAGATGGGACTAGATCCCAAAACTTATCGCTGGGGTGAATAGCAAAGCCTAAGTTTTGACCGAATTGGGTGGGGAATCATGAGTCACCATGCTAAAAGATTAGGCACAATCGGCCTGGAAATAAAAACATTATGGGAATTGCTAAAGCTTTTTGTTTATTTGCAGGACTGATTAGTTTGAACAATCGGAAGACTACCGACTACTAACTGAGATTGCTGTAGATGAAAGTATTGATCATTGGTGCCACAGGCCGACTTGGCAAACAATTGGTTGAACTTGCTTTGGAAAAGGGGCATGAGGTTACCGCCTTCGCCCGCAACATAGAAGAGCTAAACCAGGATCACCCTAAGTTAAGGACTTTGCAGGGCGATGTGCTCTATCCTACCTTGATTGATGCCGCTATTCCAGGCCATGATGCCATTTTGTGTGTCATCGGTATTCGAAAATTCAGCGGCCCCATCACCCTGATGTCCAGGGGAATCCAGAACATCATTGATGCCATGCATCGCCATGAGGTTCGCCGGCTGATCACCATCACAGGGGCAGGAATCCTCCAAGAAAATGGCAATCAAATGATCATGGAAAGCCTGAGCTTTCCGCCAAACCTGCAAAATGTTTCCTTAGATCACCGTCGTGTCTACCAAATTCTCCAAAGCTCACACTTGGATTGGACCATTGTGTGCCCGGCCTTCATGGTGCGCAGGCCTGCCAATGGAGATTATGTTACGCGGGCTGAGTACTATCCTCAGAATGCCATGAATGAGGTTCCTTTAGGGGATGTGGCTGACTTCATTACGGATGAGATGGAACAAAGTCAGTTTCTTCATCAGCGGGTGGGCATTGCAGAACGCATGCAGGAATTAGAAGAAGAGTTGGGCATTTAAGGAACGCGGACAACATAACTTTACACTCTTGGTTGATCTTTTGCACGAATCTACTCCTAGTTGGGACCCCTACCCCAACTACTCGTGGAGAAAAAGCCTCACATAGCTCGCTATGCTCAGTTTTTCTTCCTTGTCTTCCGGCAAACCGGAATCTTCGATTCGCACATGGAACATCCCGGCTTAGCCGGGAAAATCTCTGCCCAACCATAAAAATCTATTTCGCCCGCTTTCCTAAGCTTTTCACATCCAGGCTTCGTGGCTACGTTCTACCTGATAGAGGAAGTAGTCCCTTAATTGATGGGCTTCCTCCACAGGGAGGTAGGGGATGGTTAGACTGCCCCCGGCCAAAAACAATTCGATATCCGCGACACCTAAGCGTTGTTGAAAAAAGTTTTGATTTAGCTTCACCGCTTGGATTTTATGATTCCAAGCCCAGGTCTGTTTGTCCAAAAACAAGTGGCTCTTGATGCGGAAAAGTCGTTTTTCTAAGACAAAACCAAAACGTTCATAGTAGCGGCGCGCCAGCAAATAGGCCATCGGTAGCCATAGCCAAACTAAGCATAGCCCCCAAACGCTTTTTCCAATCAAAAATGCGCTTACCAAAAGAATAGGAAAGACACCCACCCGAATGAGATAGCGTCGCACCACTCGTGGGTGAATCTTTCGCCAAGCGGTAGTTTTGGAAGCATCTTCACCAAACACATGCTGAACCAAGGTCTCAGCTTGGTCCTCTCCCATGCCAGGCACTTGCATCGCTTGCTTTGCATCCAATTCACCACTGCTCGCCTGGGTCAAGGTCGCCGTACGTAAACCAAGAATTCTTTGCAAGGGATTGACTTCAAGCTTCATGAACTGAAGCTTGTGGAGCTTCATGAATTGTTCCCGGCGATTCAACAAGCCCGCTTCCAACTGTAGGCCTTCATCCAAGGAAACCAGCTTTAACTCATAATATCGCAGGATAGCCCTCACCATGCTCCCTAAGATCGCTGCTATTGTCAATAGAACGCCCCCCCAAAGAAGCCAAACACTACGGGTAGCAGGTGCCACCCCAAAAGCTTGCTCCACCACACTACTTAGGGATTCTAACTGGAATAGGTCACCTGCCAATTGGTAAATGCCAAAGAGTCCCCCTAAAATCAAAACCGCCGTTCGCAAATGATTTTGAGTCAATCCTAGCCTCAGTAGAGTGGGTAGCCCAACCAGGGCCAAAGGCCTAACGAGTGGAGCGCTCAACCTTTCGCTAACAAGCTCACCCTCATCTGTTGTTTCTAAAGGCTCCGATAGCTCTTTTTTGTGAGAAGCGACGAAGGAACGCAAGGCTCGCGCCACGTCGAGTTGTATAGCTTCCAAAGATAACTCTGTACCCTTGCTGCCTGCCGTTTCAACATTTACCTTCACGACGTTAAGCTGCCGATGCAGGAGGTTTTGTTCAAACTGCAAAGACTGAATACGTGCTAGTGGCACACTGGTCTTTTTGCGACTGAGCCATCCCTTTTCTACCACCAACTCATCGTTTTCTAGGTAGTAGTAATAACGAAACCAAGTTAGGATCGAGAATACAAGCTGGAGTCCTGTGATCCCCAAAGCTACCCAGGCTAGGTTTATCAGCCATCCTTCGGACTTTCGCCTTAATACCAAGACCAAGAAAATTGGCCACGCTTGCCTGATCGCCTTGCGCAGGTAGCGGATGGTAAAAAAAAGCATGGCCGCCGGAGCCTGTCTCCGTGGTTTGCTCCATTGGTAATCAGCCTGCATGGGAACTGGGAGTGGATTGTTCAGCCTGAGAAAGTATAAAATCCTTAAGGCGATTTGCCTCATCCATGGTGATTCCAGGAATCTTGAGATCACTGCTGCTGCCACCGGCCGTAAACACCTTCAAATGAGCCAACCCAAAGGTGCGCTCCAATACGCCTTGGCCGACCTCGGCGTGTTGCACTCGATTGAATGGCAAAGAAATGGCCTGAAAAAAAAGCAAACCTTTTTGATAGCTCAGGTCCTTTTCTCTTAAAGCATACTTTTTCCGTGAAAAACCCTTAAGGACAATAGCTATCCTGACGGCAACCCACAATAGCCAACCAAGCCCAAAGGCGAAGGCTACCCATCCTGGAAGTTTCTCAGTCCCGTATTGGTACCAAACTCCCACCCCTATTCCTAAGAATACCAAAGACTGTATGGCTTGAGAACTGATGCTAACCCAGAGATAGCGAGAAGAAAGTGGATGAAAGGGTTGATCTTGAGCTTGAGGTAGACTAGCCGGATCAACGGGGTAATTTGAGAATTCCATGAAATACAGTAGGTGGACAGCGTCAAGGGGTCAATCAACTCTATCGAAGGACGTATCAGACAGAATTGAAGTTTAAAACTACCAAATATTCCTACTCAATGAGCTTCAAAATTGAAAAAACGATGGCTAGATGTGTACCTTTGCCTGCCATAGAAGATTTTGGTCATGGGAAAAAAAGAAATACTCCTACTATTTGTACTCCTGCCCGTTTTGATCTTTGCCCAAGATGAGCCAGGAATCAACGAATTTATCTTCGTTCAGACAGAACCCGAGGTGCTGAACCTCTCTGAAGTTCGGCAAAGCATAGAATATCCTCCTTCAGCAGTTGAGGCCGGATTGAGTGGCACCGTGGTGGCTAGGGTACTGATTGATCAAGAAGGGAAATACGTCAGGCACGAAATTGTAAAGTCCATCGACCCAAGCTTAGATCAAGCCGTTTCTGAGAAGGTTTCCAACCTGCTTTTCTCCCCAGCCGAGAGAGATGGGCAGGCGGTGGCCTATTGGTTCAATGTCCCTTTCCCTTTCCGGCTTATTGATGAAAGAGAACAAGCCATACGCACCCAAATTGACAGTTTAACCGAAGTCTTAGAGACAGACCGGGACGATTATGTCGTTTGGCAAAAAAGGGGGGTGCTCTATAATGATCTAGGTGAGTTTGACCGCGCGGTTGTAGACTTTACTGAGTCACTCGCTGTTAATCCTAAAAAAAATAAAAAGAAAAAGCCTGAATCATATGCGTACTTATTCTACGCCTATTTTTCTCGCGGCATCTCCTACATCCAGCAAGAAAGCTTCGAAGAAGCCATAGAAGATTTTTCTAGCGCTATCACCGTAGCACAAGAGATGAAGGGCTACGACAGCACGGTCCAAGCATCCCTGGCTGGTGCATATCTAGAAAGGGGATATAGCTACGCTGTCGAGCAAGATTTTGCTCCCGCAAAGACCGACCTAAAGCGCGTATTGGAACTTTCGGACTCTTTGGATTGTGAAGTTTATCCCCTTTTGGTTGACATAGGATTAGAGGAAAAAAATAACCAGGATCTCGTTGATGCTTATACGGGCATGATTTCTTGTCGTGAATCCATCAACCAATTTTACAGCCGTGGCTATTATCGCAGCGAAATCGAAGATTACACAGGGGCCATCCAGGACATGGAAAAGGTACAAGCAGAGTCCAATAACTTGCCTTTGCGTATCGCCGCTCATAACCGGATCGCTTATTGCCAATTGAAGCTCGGCGACCTCAGTGCAGCCCGTACCGCCGTCACAAAAGCGCTCGACATCAATGCCGTCAACAACCTTTCCCATTACTACCTAGGAATGCTTTTGGAAGAAGAAGGCAAACCCGATGAAGCCTGTGCCAGCATGCGGAAAGCTTTGTATTTTGGGTTAGAAGGTCCAGAGGGAGACGATGCAAAAGCATTTTTGAATGAAAAGTGCGGGGGCTGGGAAGAGTAGCCAGCTTAGAGGCTGTTGGGAAATTTCCCTTTACACCCCAAACAGCCTCTTAAGCAAATCTAGAATTGGACTTGCTGACCTGCGGGCTTCGGATAGGCCCTATTATTCCAAGGTAAGACCTGAGGAATAATTACTACTAACTCGTGAATTATGGCGAAGATCAAAGCATTTAAAGGCTGGCGGCCTATTCCAGATTTGGCAGCAAGGGTAGCTAGTCGCCCCTATGATGTATTAAATACTGAAGAAGCAAGGAACGAAGCTGAAGGAAATCCGTACTCTTTTCTTCACGTAGTCAAACCCGAGATTGGACTCCCCTCCGATCATAATCCTTATGACCTAGCAGTTTATCGCTTAGCACGAAGCAATTTCCAAAACCTGGTTCAAACAGGGGTATTCCAACGTGATGAGCAAGCTTGTCTTTACCTCTATCGGCTCACTTGGCGAGGCCAATCCCAGACAGGAATTGTGGCAGCAGCAGCTACGGAAGATTATTTTAACGGCACCATTAAGCTACATGAACTCACCCGTCCCGACAAAGAAGAAGATCGCAAGAATCATTTGCGCTTCAGTGGGATCATTGCCGAGCCTGTATTCTTCAGCTATCCAAGCGTGGCGGCCATTGATGAAATAGTGGCACAAGCTCAAGATGAGAATCCAGCATATGACTTTATAGCAGAGGACGAAGTGCAGCACCAAATTTGGGTACTCCGTTCCCCTCACGTAATAGAAAGCTTGGTGAGCTTATTTCAAGAGCAGGTTCCCAATACT
The DNA here is from genome assembly GCA_964521065.1 of uncultured Bacteroidia bacterium. Classification (GTDB taxonomy): domain Bacteria; phylum Bacteroidota; class Bacteroidia; order J057; family J057; genus CAYVAP01. Next base: position 20,593 of record CAZFPQ010000020.1, read on the forward strand.
TACGTAGCGGATGGGCATCATCGCACTGCCGCTGCGGCATGGGTATCTCGAGAGTGGGCTGAGACCCAAGCTATCGCCGCTACTCAATCCTTTATGGCGGTTCACTTTCCAGATAATCAGCTGCGAATCATTGACTACAATCGCGTAGTCAGAGATCTAAATGGCTTAAGTAAGGAAGATTTTTTAGGTCAACTAGCAACTGCTTTTCACCTTCATCCCCAGCCCAAAGCATACCAGCCTCAAGAGCCCAAGAAATTTGGCCTTTACCTCGCAGGCCAGTGGTATGAGCTAATCGCAAAAGGGGAATTGACTGGCTCAGAAGATCCAGTTGAAGCCCTAGACGTGACCTTCTTAACCAAATATATTCTAGAGCCCATACTTGACATCTCTGACCTAAGAAGAGATAAGCGGATTGATTTTGTAGGAGGCATCCGTGGTTTAGGGGAGCTAGAGAGAAGGGTAGACAGTGGGGAAATGGCCCTGGCTTTTTCCCTCTACCCCGTGAGCATGCAAGAATTGATCAACATTGCAAATACGGATGCCATCATGCCTCCTAAGACCACCTGGTTTGAACCAAAGCTTAGATCAGGCCTGGTCGTTTATGACTTGGAAACGCACCGGGAGTGAATAAAACGGCCAAATACTAAGCTATTTTTAGCTAAGTTGAAGCTACTTCTACTCTGAATGAAAGATGAATATGGACTACCAAAATTTTGAAGTAGAGATTCACAATCGGATCGCCCAAGTTCGCTTCAATCGACCCAATAAAGCCAATGCCCTAAATCAGGCTAGCTGGGCTGAAATGCCCAATTTATTTCAAGCCTTGAGTGACAATCCTGAAGTGAGGGTGGTCGTGTTAAGCGGCAATGGAAAGCATTTTTGCGCAGGAATTGATGTCCAATTTTTTGCCAGCATCAATCCTGCCCACATCAAAGACGAAGCACGTAAGAGAGAGTCCGTCTACCATACCATATTATGGCTTCAACGAGCTGTCAACGCCATCGAGGCCTGTCGGAAGCCCGTCATTGCAGCGATAAACGGTGGATGTATCGGTGCGGGGCTAGACATTGCTGCGGCCTGTGATTTTAGACTTTGTAGTGCTGAGGCCTATTTCGTTTTGAAAGAGATTGATTTAGGCATGGTAGCAGACTTAGGCTCTTTACAACGTCTTCCGAAGATTATGCCCGATGGCATGGTCCGACAAATGGCCTATACCGGGGAGCCCTTAGGTGCAGCCGAGGCACATCGGTTGGGTTTGGTCAACCAAGTTTATCCTGAAGCATCTGACTTAAAGGAGCAAGCCTTTCAGATGGCTTGGAAGATTGCAGAAAAATCTCCATTGGCGATTCGAGGGACCAAACAAGTGCTCAACCATGCCCGAGAACATCGGGTGATGGACAGTTTGGATTACGTTGCAACCTGGAATGCAGCCACTATACTAGGCAACGATCTGATGAAAGCCGTCCAGGCTAGCTTCACCAAACAAACTCCCGAATTCGAAGACTAAAGTCCAATTTTCATCTGGACCTCTACCTTTCGACTAGTTCAATCCATTGGACCCTAGGTTTTTCTGTTTCACTGAGAAAGAGATAAGCCATGGTGCAAGGTAACCGAAATCGAAAAGGGCCAGCACTACCTGGATTCAGGTATAATACTCCATCCTTAAACTCTTCCACCGGTCGGTGGGAATGCCCACTCAATACCACCTGGAACCCTGCTGCGGCAGGGTCTAAGTCGAGTTCACTGAGGTCATGGAGTAGGTACACATGAGACTCACCCCAGCTAAATACTTCCGTCAGGGGAAGAGTCTTGGCCCAGTCACCCTTGTCAACATTCCCTTTTACCGCAGTAACCGGAGCAATGACATTGAGTTCCTGCCAGACCTTCTCACTGCCCACATCCCCAATATGTAGGATGTGCTCTAGTCCTTCTAGGGCAGACTTTGCCTCTGGTCTGAGTAGCCCATGGGTGTCGGAAATGACGCCAAGCTTTATCTCAGGCACGTCCTACGATTTTCCGGATTTGCTCCATTTGGCCGATCACCGTGGTTTCTTCCTCCTTTTTTTCAGGCAACAACTTCAAGGCACCATCCATCTTACGCTTTTCCAAAGCCAAACCAAGGACCTCCCTCATGCTACTTACGAAGTGAATGTTTAGGTCTTGAACATAGTCAACCTTGATTTCACCCACATCTTTTCGGTTGCCCTCACAAAGGATGAGGGTTTTGATACCAGCCCTTCTAGCGGCGAGCACCTTCTCCTTGATTCCACCAACGGGTAGGACCTTACCTCTTAGGGTAATTTCTCCAGTCATGGCCAAGGAAGGCTGTACCAGTCTTTGAGAAAAGAGGGAAGCCAACGAGGTCAACAAGGTAATTCCTGCAGAGGGACCATCCTTGGGAATCGCGCCTGCGGGAATGTGAATGTGTACATCCCAACGCTTGAATACCTCGTATGGGATACCAAACTCACTAGCGTGCGCCTTTAAGAAGGTAAAGGCAAGGGAAGCTGATTCTTTCATTACCTCTCCTAGTTGTCCTGTCATACTCAGCTTTCCATTACCAGGGATCAAGGTCGACTCTACAAATAGGATCTCCCCGCCGACCATGGTCCAGGCTAGACCAATGGCCACTCCAGGGACGACGGTTTTTTGGTACTCCTCATTTTCAAATCGAGCCACTCCCAAAAAGTCCGCAAGGTTCTTTTCGTTGATCCTCACTACCGATTTATCTTCCAGCACAATGCGCTTAGCTACTCCTCGGCATATTCTGGAAATTTGCTGAGAAAGCATCCTAACTCCACTTTCACGGGTATATCGTTGAATGATCACCTCCATGGCCTTAGGAGTAACCGACAATTGAGCTGCCTTGAGACCGTGTTCCTTGCGCAAGCGAGGCATCAGGTGGCGCTTGGCAATCTCCGTCTTTTCTTCTTGAGAGTATCCGTTAATCTCAATGATCTCCATCCGATCTCGTAAAGCGGGGTGGATGGTATTGAGGCTATTGGCAGTACAAATAAACATGACCCGAGAGAGGTCGTATTCTACTTCCAAGAAATTGTCACGGAAGGTATTATTTTGCTCTGGGTCAAGCACTTCCAACAAGGCCGAACCCGGGTCACCTCGGAAATCGTTACCGATCTTGTCGATTTCATCCAGCATAAATACTGGGTTACTCGTGGATGCTTTTTTTAGCCCTTGAATAATCCGTCCCGGTAGGGCACCAATGTAGGTTCTACGGTGGCCCCGGATTTCTGCTTCGTCACGGGCACCGCCCAGCGAAATTCGAATAAACTCTTTACCCATGGCCTTGGCTATGGATTTGCCCAGAGAGGTTTTACCCACTCCTGGAGGGCCATAAAAACAGAGAATAGGAGCTTTTTTATCTGCCTTTAGCTTTAATACAGCCAATTGCTCCAAAATTCGCTCTTTGACCTTCTCTAATCCATAGTGATCGTCATCTAGCACCTTCTGAACTTCTTTGAACTCGAAGGTGTCGGGGTTGTATTCTTGCCATGGAAGGTCTAACAACCACTCAACGTAATTCATGACCACCGCATAGTCCGGCATAGCTGGGGTAAGACGAGAAAGGCGGTTAATTTCTTTTTCAAAAGCTTTTTGCACCTCGTCTGGCCAAACTTTCGCCTCTGCACGCTGGCGAAGTTGTTCCATCTCCGATTCTGGTCCCCCTTCTCCTAGTTCATCTTGAATGGTCTTGATCTGCTGACGCAAAATGTATTCACGCTGCTGTCGGTCCAGGTCAAACTTAACTTTGGTCTGAATTTCTTCACTCAGTTCTAAGACTTTGATTTCATTCCCCAGATATTGAAGTATGTGCTCCCCCTTAGCCATCAGGTCATCCATCTCAAGAATTTCCTGCTTGAGCTCCACCTCTAAATTCAAATTTCCAGCAATGAAATGAACCACAAAATTTAGTCCTTCCGTGCGATTAAGCGCCAAGTGGGCGTCGCTAGGCAGATTGGGAGATAGTTCAATGATTCGACTCGCTTCTTCCTTGAGGCTCCTTACCATGGCCTCTGTTTCATTGGCAGGAGGCTCAACAATGGGAATGGAGTTAATGCGGGCTTTAAAATATGGAATAACAGAGGTAAACTCCTGTATATGAAACTTTTGGCGGCCCTGAATCACAATGGTGATGCTGCCATCTGGCATGCGGATCATCTTGAGAATACGCCCGATGGTCCCCACCTGATACAAATCATCTGGCCCTGGATCCTCCGCATCGCCATCCCGCTGGGTCACTACTCCTATGCGTCGGTCTTTGCCACGGAAGGTATCTTTTACCAACTGAATGGACTTATCTCGTCCAACGGTGATAGGCATCACCGTACCAGGAAACAATACAGTATTTTTAAGGGTCAGAACCCCTATGTCCTCAGGTATGTCTTCGGTTTCTATTTTTTCAGCCTCAGTGGCAGTAATAACAGGGAACTCATCTTCAAAGAATGCTTCAGTATCGAAGTTCATATAATATGGATATCAACTAAAAAGGCTCAGCTACAAAAATGAAGCCTTCGCCAAATTTCGGAATATTTCCGGGCAAAATGACATATTTAGGCTTAAATTCGCGCCTCTCAATGAAATTTATCTGACAAACTGACCAAACATACTATGAGCATCAACATCAAAGACGTGGTGGCAATCACAGGAGCGCCAGGACTTTATCAAGTAGTAAAGTCTGATGACCGGGCAGTAGTGGTAGAGTCTCTAGACGCTCAGCGCAAGCGTCAGATGATCAAAGGCAACATGATGGTATCCAAACTTGCGGACATCAGCATTTATACTGTCGAAGACAGCGAGCCTTTGGTCAACATTCTTAAAAGCATCAAGGAAAAATATCCTGATACGCTCCCCGTAAAGAAAAAAAGCCCCAACTCGGCCTTATTGAGCTTCCTAGAAGAGGTTTTGCCTAATTATGATAAAGAGCGCGTTTACGCTTCAAACGTTAAAAAACTAGTAGGTTGGTACCATATTCTGCAAGAGTTTGAGGTTGATTTTGAATTGCCTCAAGATGAAAAAGAAGAAAAATCAGATTCAGCCGGCAACGAGGATCAAGCAGAAGCTTAGAGGCTGTTTGAATGTTGAGTTTACGGCCAAAACTTGGCTTGGCACGAATACTTGGGATTTAGGGAACCAAGTACGAGTCTGACTGCGCCAATTTTTCTCGAAATAGCCCGCTATTCCTCGAAAAATCCACTTGCCAGAACCCAAAAATCCAGCGTTTGGGCTCAAAATACCATAACCTAAACAGTCTCTTAGCAAGATACGCATGTCAACTCTACAAATCATCCCTGTTAGTACCCAGCATCAAAGGGAGCAATTTGTAGATTTCCCCTATCATCTCTATGCAAAATCACCTCAGTGGATTCCGCCTTTAAGGGCGCTGGAAATCAAAGAATTTGATCCACAACACAACCCATCCCTCGCCCATTGCAAGACGGCCCAATGGCTCGCCAAGAAAGGAGAAAATGTGATAGGTCGGATTCAGGTTATCCTTAATATGCGGGAGTGGAAGCACCTTGGTACAAAGGAAGCTCGCTTTAATCATTGGGACCTGATAGATGATCCAGAGGTTGCCGAAGGACTGATCACTGCGGCCTTAGAATGGGCAGAACAGTCAGGTTGTACCATCCTAAAAGGGCCCTATGGTTACACCAACTTAGACCAATCTGGCTTGCTGATTAGTGGTTTTGAGCGAAAAAGTACCTTCGCAACGCTCTACAACCACTCTTACTATCAAGCCCATTTAGAACGATTGGGGTTTAAAAAAAAGGTCGACTGGGTTGAACGTCACTTATCTTTACCCAAAGAACTGCCCAGCAAGTTCAAAAGAATCCCAAGCATCCTAAAAAGCAGGTATGACTTGAAAACCCTCGACTTAAAAACGAGGAAAGACATGATGGCCCAAGCTCATCACGTAATGGAGGTATTCCTCGAAAGCTACCAACAATTAGAGGGTTACGTTCCCCTTTCAGCAGGTGAAGTACAGAAATACATAGACCAGTATCTCTCCTTTCTGCGCCCAGACTACATCCGCTTAGTTGCTGACAGCGAGGGCAAATTGGTGGGATTTGGGCTGACCACGCCAGATATGGGCAATGCTTTCCAAAAATCAAAGGGTAACTTATGGCCCTGGGCATGGTGGCATCTTTGGAGAGCGCGACAAAAAAACCCTGTTGCCGACCTGATTTTAATTGGGGTGGCACCCAAATGGCGGAATAAAGGGGTTCCTGGTTTGGTGTTCAAAGAAGTGTACGAGTCTTTTCGAAAAGCTGGCGTGAAAGAGATTATGGTACACCCTATGCTAGAACATAACCAGCCGGTTCATGCCCTTTTTGATAGTCTCGGGGCCAAGCCTTACCGCCGAAGGAGGGCGTATCAAACGAAGATTATTCCCTAGCGATTGAAAATGCCAAGAATGCCCAGTATTTTAATGCACTATCTATCCCCTTATCCCCGATTTTAAGTTTGTCCCTATGCAAAACTATAGTCAGGCCTCCTTGCTCATCGTGGATGATCTAGCTAGTGATCAACAGCTAATCAAGTACGCCCTCGAAGAAGTCGGATACAATGGAGAGCTGGATTTCTTGAAATCAGGTCAAGCGGTGGTAGACCGATTCTTTTCCAATCCATCCAATGAAGTTCCTCCCCTACCCGACCTTATATTGTTGGACCTGAGTCTTTCGGATATGGAAGGTCAGCATCTCTTGGATCGCCTCAAAAACCATCCTCACACTTTTTCAGTGCCAGTAATCATTTTTTCTTCATTAGAGTCCATCACAGCTACGGAGTTATGTTACAGCTTGGGCGCAGGGGGGTTTGTGCGCAAGCCAACCGATTTCGACGACTTAAAAACCTGCCTAAAAGGCATCATTGAATTTTGGCTCCAGCCCTTTGTCATGAGAGGTCGCCATGCTAGGGGAATGCGCTTTACAAGCTAGTTATGCCATGGTAACATCCCTTAAAAGAGTCAATGCTTTTTCGGAAAATCGACCAAATCGCCCTCAACACCCTATGGGCCAAAACAAAGAATGAGATCTTATGGAGAAGGAAAGGTGGGAGAAAGTCCAGCAAGTGTTCGAGGAGGCCCTTTCTTTAGATCCAAAGGCCAGAGAAGCCTATCTTGCAGAAGCGTGCGGGGACGACCAGAAACTGCTCGAGCAGGTAAAATCCCTGATTGACACTCAACTAGAGGCTAGTCAGTACTTCCAGCGACTGGAAGGGGATCTGGCCGAGGCCATGGTAGAATCTGACTTTTATCCCCTACAACCTGGTCAACGCATAGGATCATATGAAGTTGTTCGCAGGATTGCCGCTGGAGGCATGTCAGTAATCTACGAAGCAAGGCGGGTGGAAGGAGACTTTGATCAACGTCTGGTAATCAAAGTCTTGAAAAAGGGGCTAGACACAGCTGATATTCTCAGACGGTTTCGCTCTGAAAAGCAAATACTTGCTCGTTTAAACCACCCCGCAATTGCCCAAATTTTTGATGGAGGGATTACCGAAGATGGTACTCCTTATTTTGTCATGGAGTACATCGATGGCAACACGCTCACCGAATACGTAAAAAAAAACGAACCCAATCTAGAAGAAAGGCTATCTCTATTTCATCAGATCGGCGAAGCCTTACAGTTTGCTCACCGCAATTTGGTCATCCATAGAGACTTGAAGCCTTCCAACATCCTTGTTACCAAGGAAGGACGCCCCAAGCTTTTAGACTTTGGCATTGCCAAACTATTAGAACCAGAGGATTTTAACCTTACCCGAGCAGAGACTCAGGCAGGGGATGAACTACTCACGCCAGATTATGCAAGTCCAGAGCAGTTAGCCGGTGCTACTATCACTACTTCCACCGACATCTATCAAATGGGCTTGGTGCTCTATGAGTTGCTCGTACAGCAAAAGCCTTTTGAATTCAAGGGGTTGTCTTACCAAGAAAGACGAGCATTGATTCAAACAGTCAGTCCTGAAGCGCCTAGTCAGCGAAATCCATCTACTACTTTGTCTAGAAAAATAAAAGGGGAGTTAGATACCATCGTCCTAATGGCATTGCGTAAGGAACCTGAGCGGCGTTACCTATCTGTCGAGCAATTCCTTGCCGACATTCACCGATTTCAAAATGGCCGGCCCATCCTTGCCAAAAAAGATACTTGGCACTATCGACTGAGTAAGTTTTACCAACGTAACCGCTTCCCGGCCATCTTAAGTATGGCAGCGTTGACGCTGGTGGCGATGCTCTCCGTGATCTATACCACCAGGATAACCAAAGAACGCGATCGCGCTCAGACCGAAGCCAGAAAGGCCCAGCGGGCCACGGAATTCATGCAAGGCTTGTTTTACCAAGCCAGCGAACTCACCATTCGGGGGGAAGCAGTAAGTGGTGAGCGCCTACTGGAGCTGGGGCTTCACAAGCTTGATACCATGCAAGCGGAGCCTTCCTTAAAAGCCTACCTTTACCAAGCTGTAGGGCTGACCTTCATGGGAATGGGCCTCGAAGAATCCGCTGAGGAACCCTTACTTCGCTCACTCGAGCTACGTCCCCTCAACGAAGCGGCAGGCCAAAGAGAAATGGACGTATGTCTTACCTTAGGGACTATTGCTTTTAGTCGTGGCCTTGTTACGGAAGCAGATTCCCTGCTCCAAGCCTCCTTGCAGATCGGTCGCAAGCTGGCGGAGCCAGAATACAGCTCCATGATCAATCTTCTGGTTAGCTTGGTGGAATTAGAAATTCAGCGGGAAAACTATGAGCAGGCAGAGGTTTTTGCTTCCGAAGCAGAGACCATGGCATTGGCTAGAGCCGACACCAATTCCGAGTTTTATGCCAATGTCCTTTTCGCCAAAGGCTACATCTACATAGAGAAAGAAGAATTAAAAAAGGCGGAAAAGGCCATGGGGGATATGCGCCAATTAGCACTCAGGATGGGGAGGGGACAGCCCACCCCGCTCTTGGCTGGCGCCAGTCATAATTATGCAGAGGCGCTTGCCAGACAGGGTAAACTCAGGGCTGCCATTCAGTATGAAGAAGAAGCCGTGCAGGCCTACCAAAGCTCTATACAAGCCCCAAGCAACTACTACATAGACATGCTAAAAAACCTGGGAGATCTCTACATGCAGGCTAACCAGCTTGATCAGGCATTGGCCGTGATGAGGGATAATTTAAGCCAGGCTCATTTTTTATACCAGGACCAAGATCCACCTCCTCCTAAACAGGCTGCCTTAATGCTAGATATAGCCAACCTGTTCCGGCTAAAGGGTCAATTTGATTCGGCTATGTATTATGCAGAGCGGTCATTTGAACTTGAAAAACAGCTTTTTGAGCCTGGAAATCCAGAATTGGCAATTACCCAAATGGGCCTAGGGCAGATACTCATGGATAAAGGTCAAATCGAGCCGGCGAAAGAAGTATTGGACTCGGCTTACCAGATCCTGATCAAGCACTACAAGCCCAATCATTCTAGGGTGAGGAAACTCGCTTTGGTTAGAGCAGAGTTGTCCTACCAACAGGAAGATTATGCCCAAGCGACTGGTGATTGTGTATCATTATTAGCCTCTTATGGAACAGGCGCAGATCACTTAGCAGCCAAAATTGGAATACTAAATCTCTTGTACCGAATTGCTTGGCGACAAGGCAAAAAGAACAAAGCCAGGGATTGGTGGGACCAAGCCATGGCTTTGTTGGATCAACATACTTCGGACCAAAGTGAGGTCCTCAAAGCTGACCTTCTTAAGACGCGCGATGCGCTTCAGTGATTTGCTGCTGCCAGCGCCAAGCTGAGTCCATCATTTCATCGATTCCATACTTGGCTTCCCAGCCAAGTTTATCTTTGGCCAAGCTGCTATCTGAATAGATGGAGACTACGTCACCAGGGCGGCGATCTCCGATGACATAGTTTAGCTTAACCCCTGAAGCTTTTTCAAAGGCATCAATGGCTTCCAATACGGTGGTACCATTACCTGAGCCGAGGTTAAAGCGTTCGTATTGATCTGAATTCTTTCCTTCTACCAAATAATCCATGGCCAACAAGTGCGCCAAGGCAATGTCGGTTACATGAATATAATCTCGGATACAGGTTCCATCTCGGGTAGGATAATCTCCTCCAAAGACTGTCATTTGGGCAATCATGCCTGCAGCAGTACGGGTGATTACAGGTACAAGGTTATTGGGTTTATTGATGGGATCTTCTCCATTCAGGCCAGATTCATGAGCTCCAACTGGGTTGAAATAGCGCAAGGCAATGCATTGAACTTTATCACTTACCCGAGTAAAGTCCTTGATGATGCGCTCTCCTTCTAGTTTGGTTTCCGCGTAGGGAGATTCTGTTATACTGGTAGGGGTTTCCTCCGTCACGGGCAACTGATCAATGTTTCCATATACAGAACAAGAGGAAGAAAAGATGAAGTTATTGACACCGAAATCCTCACAGGCTTCCAGAATATTGATCAAGGAATTGAAATTATTCTTATAGTATCTCAAGGGTTGCTCCACCGACTCTCCTACCGCTTTGAGTGCTGCAAAGTGAATTACACCGACCAAGTCAGGATTAGCCTCAAAAACTTCGCGTACTGCTTCTCGGTCACACAAATCAATGCTGTAATTTTTGAAAGGGTGTCCTGAAATGTTTTCAACCCGATCTACGGTGGACAAGGAGGAGTTTACCTGATTGTCAATAGAGATTAGGTCAAATTTTCCTTGCTTAAGGATTTCTATCGCGGTGTGAGATCCAATGTATCCCGTACCTCCGGTAATCAATATTTTGGCCATGAGATGAATTTATTAGGTTGGCTAGGAATAAGTTCTGCTAAATCTACTCACTAAAAACGTGCCGTGTGATTGGCTGGGCGTTTGAACAACTGAAAAACTTTAGTCAAGTATTTAGAATATATCAAAGGTAAGTTGCTCTTCACTCCGTTTTGTCTCAAAGAGCGCAACATTTCTTGATTTATACGAGCGGTGCTAGACAGGCCTTGGGTACTGCTACCACCGGTTCTCATATGGACCAAGACCTTTGGCAAATAGGAGTATCCAACCTCAAAGCGGTGAAACCATCGAACCATCAAATCAAAATCTGCACAAATATCAAACTGGGTGTCAAATCCCCCACATCGTTCATAAAGCTCCCTACGGACGAAGAAGGTAGGGTGAGGAGGCATCAATCCCCGCCTCATTTGCCGGTGGTGAAAGCCCTTGCCAGGAAAATATCTAACTACTTTTTTGATGTCTTCCTCATCCACGTAGATCAGGTCGCCATAGACCGTTTGTATTTCTGGATCTGAAAAGCGACTCATTACTTCAGAAATCACCTCAGGGTAGGCATAAAAGTCATCTGCATTTAGAATTCCTATCACCTCTCCAGAAGCCAGGGCAATGCCTTTGTTCATGGCATCATATAAGCCCTCGTCTGGCTCGGAAATATTGTGAGCAATGCGGTCCTCATAAGCAGCTATGATTTCTTGGGTACCGTCCGTTGAAGCCCCATCAATCAGGATATATTCTAAGTCAGGATAATCTTGATTCATTACCGATTCGATACAGGTCCGCAGGTGTTTGGCAGCATTGTAGGTGACAGTAACGATAGAAATCTTCATCAAGACTGAGTTAAAAATAATTGATGAATCTGATGCAAGGCTTGCGGTTCAGCTTTATGATCACGGGCATACTCCCAAGCTAGTCTGGATCGCCTCTGATATTCCTCCCTATCCATGTCTATTCCAATCTTTAATTTCTCCTTCCAAATATCTGGATCCGAAAGTGATAAATCCCACCCAATTCCTATTGACTCTAAGTTTCTCCAAGGAGTTTGGTCACTGATCAAAACGGGAAGTCCTGCAAGCCAAGCCTCAAATACCGAGTGGCCAAAATTTTCGCCTAAGGTAGGAAGCACCGAGAAATGATACTGGGGCAAGACTTGGTTTAATTCATGGGGGGGAGTAGCCCCATGCCAATTGATGATAACATCTGGGGCGGATTGTTGGGCCAAGGCTTGCAACTGTGTTAAATAGCCCTCTCCTTCGACGGGTCCATAAACATCCAATGACAGCTTTCCGGCTAGCCCTCCTAGCAAGGGGATCAAAAATTCGAGGTTCTTTTTGGGGTGGACCCGAGAAGCAAAGACCAGCTTTAATTCTCCAGGCTGTTTTCCGGGTGGCTTCCAAGCAAATTGGGTCTGCCGGGGAAGGTTGGGCGCCTGCGTGACTTTGGCATTGAGTCCTATCCAGCTTTTGATATCGCCCTCTTCCTGAAGATCTGTGGCTTGCCAGCGAACGTCCTTTAGCCAGCCCATGCCTTTAAGAAGGTTTAAAAAGAGGCGCTTTTTTAAGCCTCCAAAACGCATCGCTCCTGCATGAAGCATTCCTCTAGGAGCTAATATAATTTGGGTTGTTTTAGAATGGTAACGATTCCAGACTAGGGGCCATAGCGTAAAAGGGATGGAAAACATGCTCTGCAGATACAAGATATCTGGCCGAGAATCATCCAGCAATTTCTTAACGGATCTAAAGCTCGGCTGGCGGTGATCAAAATACCATAATTGCTCCCCATGCTTTCCCTCCAGCCAGGTATTGGTGAGGATATTGGGATAAGGTGTCGCTGAGCCAAAGTCAAATGCGGTGCTGACCACTTTAATGCGGAAAGAATCAGCGCAAGCTTCTACAAAATTTGCAACCGTTCGAATGGGGCCACCTCCTCGAAATCCTGGTTCATACCAGTCAATCAGCACCATGATCTCCGGCTTATGTGTTTCCGCCTTTTCCATAGCACCGCCTTCCTTACACGTTAATCGCATTCCGGCGTATCCAGTCACTCAGGATCACCAACATCCAGATTTTGATCCAGTTAATTTCTTTGTCCCTTGTTAGGTAACGGTCCCAAAGTCGCTGCACGGCCCCTTCTAAGAACAAACCGGTATTTTCTAAATAGTCAAGGGCTTGTCCACAGGTCTCCTTCAATTCTGTCCTAATCCAATTGTCCCAAGGAAAAACAAAGCCCATCTTTTTCCTATGAACCAAATCATGGGGCAGCAAATCCCCCATGGCATCTACCAAAAGCTTTTTGGGGTAAGTCGGCTCTTTATGTTTATCCGGGATGGCTAAGACATACTCAACTAGGGTATGGTCAAAGAAGGGGACTCGTACCTCCAGGGAGTGAGCCATGCTCATTTGATCGGTGTCTCTTAATAGCACATTTTGGGTATAGGTCCCCATTTCCCCCACGCTTACCTGACTGAAGAGAGGCATATTTCCAATCCGAGCAAGCTGTCCTTCATCAAAAATTGGCCTTAGAGTTGTTTCACGAACTTGCTGCTTCCCGAGTAACTGACTTAGCTCTTCCTCATGAAAGATCTTCCTAAATACTGGATACAGTTGCGAAAATTCATTTTGAGGGAGAGAAATCAATTCTTGAAGCCGGGAAGTTTTATGGCTACGGTACAATTTACCTACTCCCTGTCCAGCTAGCTCCCGAATCGCAGTCGGTACACCATAAAATAGCCTTTGCCTGGCTAGATTTTGGTAACGTTTGAAAACAGGATAGCCCGCAAATAACTCATCGCCGCCCAATCCTGAAAGGGCCACGGTAAAGCCTTGTTTTTTGGTTGCCTGAGAAACCACGTAGCTATTAAGTCCATCGCCACTAGGATGGTCCATGGCGGCCAAGGCTGCTGGCAATTCTTTGAGAAAATCTTCGGGTTTTAGCGGAATAGGATGGTGTTCTGTTCGATACTTTTTCGCGATCAAATCAGACCAAATAGATTCATCAAACTCCTCTTCCTCAAACACCACCGAGAAGGTATGGATAGGCTGTTCAGATACCGTAGCCATCAAAGCCACAATGGCACTGCTGTCTATCCCCCCTGACAAAAAAGCTCCGAAAGGGACATCGCTCATCATTCGTCTCTCTACCGAGTCCTGTAACAAGCTTCTAACCTGTTTTTTGACCGTGGAGTAGTCTGAATCCCAGGGTTCGTCAAAATGGGAAGGATCCCAATAGCGACTCATCTCCCACTCTCCATTTTTCCATACCCCAAAATGTCCAGCCTTGAGCATCTTTACTCCCTGCACCAAGGTGTTAGGAGTATTAACAGAGTAGTATCTCAAAAATTCGGACAAGCTAGCGCGATCTATCTGCCTGGGAACTTGCCCAGAAGCCAGCAAAGCTCGGACCTCGCTTGCGAAAACCAGCTTTTGTCCTTCTTGATACCAGTATAGAGGTTTAATTCCTAGGCGATCCCTCGCCACAAATAATTGCTCTTCAACCTTATCCCATATTGCAAGCGCAAACATGCCGTTTAGCTTTTCCAAGCAGCGGGGCCCCCATGCATGATAACTTGCCAGTATGACATCCGTATCACTATCGCTTTGAAAGGTATAACCTGGCCCTAGCTCTTCTCTAATCGATTGATAGTTGTATACCTCTCCATTGTAAACCATGGAATACCGGCCAGTAGCATCCTCCATAGGCTGTCTGGCTGCGTCAGATAAGTCAATAATGGATAAGCGAAGATGGCCAAGGCCAACTTTTGGCTGAGCAAAGACCCCCTGGGCATCTGGTCCTCGATGTGGCATCTGAGCGACCATAGATTCCACCGTCTCATTGGCTTCAGCCTTAGATCTAAGTCCTACTACACCGGCGATCCCACACATAATACTTATGCTTTGACTTAAATTATGGTCACAAAGATAATCCAGGCCATCGGACTTCTCCGCTACCAATTAATAAATTACTGAACAAAAGCGCTCAGAAGCTTACGAGTTCGGGAAAAGCTTAGCGACGCAGGTCATCTGCAGCAGGTCGATCCAGATACCAATGTAAGACTCCATCTGAAGGGGCGACATGGTACGCGGGGAGAGCCCTTCCTCCAGGTCTACCTCCAATAATCTGGGCCACCTTGCCAGCTTTTTTGGTGCCTGTAACCAAAAAGGCTACCACCGCAGCTTGGTTGAGCAAAGTCCCAGTAAAAGTTAGGCGTCTCTGCCCTGAAACTGGGTGGGAGGCTACAGCCACCAATTCCTCGTCCTCTAGCAGGGCCATTTGATCGGGAAAAATTGAAGCTGTATGGCCATCATCCCCCATTCCCAACATAATGAGATCAAAACGTGGCAGATCTCCGTCCATTGGAACCCACTTTTGGATCTCATCTGCGTACCTTTTTCGCTCAGCCTCTAAATCTTGGGCTTCTCCCAATACCCGGTGAATATTTTCTTCAGGGAGATTGAGCTTGTCCAGCATGATTTCCTTGGTCATTCGGTAGTTGCTCTCAGCATGATCAGGAGGAACGCAGCGCTCATCTCCCCACCAAAAGTGGACTCGATCCCAGTCAAAGCTATCCACATAGGCGTCTGCCAACTTTTGAAACAACAATTTAGGAGTGCTTCCTCCGCTTAGAGCAATATGAACAGGGTTCTTAGCCTGCTTGGCAAACCAATCTTTAAGCCACTCGGCAAAAGCCGCCGCTACCCGCTCGTTGTTGTCGTAAATATGAATATGAAGTTCCAAGTGCTAGATGTTGTAGTTCGTTGATGTACCCAAAAACGGAGGCTAATCTAAGGGCTCACGCGGGAGAAAACAAAGTCTACCTAGCTTCGGTATATTAAAACTTATGCGGGCTAATCCAGAACATATCCCCTACCTTCTGACCCTTATAGATGACCCAGACCCAGAAGTTAGCCAACAAGTATACCAAGGCCTGATGGCTTTTGGCCATCAGCTTGAGCACCTGTTGACTCCCTACTTAGGGGAATTGTCATCAGGGAGTCAGAAACAGCTTTTCTCTTGGACCAGGTCTATCCGACATGACATATTTGAGGCTCACTGGCTTGATTGGATTGATGCGGATGGCCCTTACCGGGCTTTAGAAGACGCACTGGGATGGCTGGGTTATTTGGATTCAGAATGGGCTGCTCCCTTATTGGGCGATGTAATTGATCAATTAAGCCGACGCTATCAAGAGCAGTATACCTCCTCGACGGTGGGTAACCTGATGAGTTTTTTATTTATTAAGGAGGGATTCATGCCTCCTGAAAAGGATTATTACCACCCGAAGCACAGCAACTTACTCACTGTGGTTCACCGGCGACGGGGTCTACAAATCAGTTTGGGAATCCTAGCTATGCTGGTGGGATCTCGAATAGGACTCAAAATTGACGGATTTAATATGCCCGGGCATTTTATGGTGATGGCTCAGGATGAAGGTCTCAACATGATCTACGACCCATTTAACCAAGGTCAAGCTCTTCCAGAATCTGCTTATTCCTTCCTTCAACAATCTCTTTTATTGCAAAAGACGAGCATAGAGGAGCTCATAGCCAAGCCCTATCAAATCGTCCTCAGGGTTCTAAACAACCTCATCAATGCCCATGAGCATCAGAAAGAATCCGAAAGAGCAAAGTTTTTTCAGCAACGACAACAGGAGGTGCTATCCTTGCTTAAGAAAAGTTCCGGAGGAAAGAAGCCAAATTAGGAACAGGAAAAAGATAACATGTAACTATAGCGCCAATATTTCATACCAGATCAAGGAAGGAAAATCGAGTTTGGCGGGCCAATCGAGCTTTTTCTGACGATGAGATGGGATGAAAGGTAAGCAAAAGTGCATGGTTGTTTTTTGACTGTTCCTTAATACCCTTTCCAGAAATGGATAAAATCGGTAGCCTCGCCTCAACTATCCATCACTTTATCATCCTCTTTTAAGCTCATCTTACAGTCTTTATCCTTGGGATTGATTTTTGCCTGTGTTCATCCGGCGTCCATTGACTATTTTGCCAAGGTGAAAAGAATCATCCTACTTTCTATCGCTATTTCTTGCGCAATTGGAGCCAATGCACAAATTGGTGGACGACATATCTATGACTTTCTCAACTTGGTCCCATCCGCCCGGATCGGAGCATTAGGAGGGGTGAATGTTTCTACTTTAGATGACGACGTCCACTTTGGAAGTCAGAATCCTGCCCTGGTTAACCCTGAGATGCATCAACGCTTGGTAGCCTCCTATTCTCCCTATCTCGCAGGCATCAAGTATGGATACACTGGATACAGTCACACCATCGAGGGAATAGGTAGTTTCCACTCGGCTATTCAATATATGAATACCGGCCGAATGCAAGGAGCAGACGAATTTGGAAATTTCACCCAAACGTTTTCTGCTCAAGAGCTTGTTTGGATGATTGGAGGTTCCCGGAGTTGGGGACAATTTCGCTACGGCACCAATCTAAAGGTGATTAGTTCCACCCTAGCTCCGGGATTTGGTTCTTGGGGTTTAGCGGCCGACCTAGGTGGTAGTTATAGGAGCAAAGATTCACTTTTTAGTGCAGGCTTGGTCTTGAGAAACATGGGCTTCCAATTAAGTACCTACACAGCGACGGGCTCTCGCGAACCTTTGCCCTTTGAAATTGTAGCGGGCATATCCAACAAGCTTCGTTACATGCCCATGAGATTTTCCCTCACCTTCATCCAGTTAGAACATCCAGACCTCATCATCGATGACCCTGACGCTGAACCTGACTTTGACTTGAATGGAAACCCCATCCAACCAGGTCCACGAATTGCAGATCATATCTTCCGACACTTTGTATTTGGGACTGAGTTTTATCTAGGCAACTTCATGCGCCTGCGAGCAGGATACAATCACCTACGCCGCCAAGAACTAGGTAGCCAAAATCGAGGGGGCTTTACCGGCTTTTCGTTGGGAGTAGGGATCAGAGCCAGTCGTTTCGCCTTTGATTATGGATTTCGCTCCTATGGTGTAGGTAACCCATTTAGTTTACATCAATTTAGCCTAATGATGTATTTGGGATCCACTAACTCATAAGTATGAAATAAGGCGAGAATCCTTACCTTTGCCATGCTAATTGGGAAACGTGAGAGAACCCTCAGCTATGCTGAACGCCTGTTTTGTAATTTTCATATCCTTGATTTTGCTGTATTTCTTAACAGCGAATCACAAGCAGGTTGCCACCTTAATCCTCTTTCACTCCTTAATTCAATATTTCTGGACCCTCTTTATGTGGTCTTTTCAACTCAACTCATCCATGAGCTGGGTTTTGCTGGCTTTTCTATCCGCTTCTTCCTGTTTGCTGATCATGGCTTCTAGGTTAAGAGTTAATAAACAGGAATTTGCCATCAAGCTATTCTTCTCCGTATCTCAGTGGGCGTTGTTGATCATGCTGGCGGTATTCATTGGATTCAAGTCTCCATTTATTTATGCGGGAACTGAGTTTCCTCTTGAAGGGAGCACAGGGCGATTATCTCCTCCCATAATTTTACACCCTCTATTAAGGCTGAGCGGAAATCTCATTGCTTTTTTTCTATTTTTCCAGCTTATCACTCACCGAAAAGAGTATTGGGATTTATCTAAATCAGTTCTTCTCTTAGGCCCTTCGATCGTCTATTTTTGCCTAATTGTATACCTTAGGTTTCTTCAGGTCTCTATGTCATCTTTTACCTTTACCTAATTGAATGGATTTCATCCTAATGCTTAGGTCGGCTTGCCAAAACAATCTTTAGGGTCAAAAGGGATAAGGTACATCTAGAAACAAGGGAAAAATATACTGACACACCATTTCGAATTCTATTACATATGCGCGCATCCAAAATTGCTTTGGTTAAATTTTTGGTGGCAGTTTGGCTGGGTATGGGAGGGGTTTTAGCCCAACCCACAGCAAACTTTACTGCAAATAATACCACGGCTTGTGCTGGCTCTCCACTGGTAGTGGACTTTCAAAGTACTTCCACTGGTGCCACTAGTGTTGAATTTTTCTTTGGTGATGCCAACAATAGCTCCAGTACCCTACCCAATCCCACGTTTATCTATTCGGATCCAGGCTGTTATGATGTAACCCTGGTTGCAACCGATGCAAATGGATTGACTGACACCCTGACCCAAATATGTTTTGTAGAAATTGTTCCTCTTCCCGTTCCAGATTTTTCAGTGAGTGTGGCGGAAGGTTGTGCTCCATTAGAAGTAACTTTCACTGATTTATCAATTCCAAATGCAGCCAATATTACGGATTACACTTGGGTAGTAAGTGACGGTAGCAACAGTACCTTAGCTAGTCCAACCTTCACCTTTCTCACCCCAGATACCCTAGATCTCACTCTTACCATTACCAATTCTAATGGCTGTACCAGCGTACTTCCCTTCCTTGATGTGGTGGTAGTTCGTGAGCCCCCCATACTTGACTTTCAAGTGGACAACACGGAAGCCTGTGACCCTCCGCTCACGGTGAATTATACCAATACCAGCCAAAGTAATGGAGCAAATGGCGTCCAATATCAGTGGTCTTTCCCTGGGGGTGATCTACCAGGTGGGGGAAGCACCTTTACAGGCCCCGCCCCCCCTCCTGTTACTTATAACAATCCTGGTAATTTTGATGCCACCCTTATTCTAACGAGTAGCAATCTTTGTAATGACACGCTTTCCATCACGGACCTAATTGGGATTGGGGGGGTAAACGTGGATTTTACCGCAGATATCCAGAATATTTGCTTAGGCCAGACCATTAATTTCACCAGTACCACCACGGGAGGAGTCAGCTCCTTAGGATGGAACTTTGGAGAAAATCTTGGTATTGACTCTAATGATCCCAACCCATCCTACACCTATACTCAGCCGGGTACTTATGCAGTCACACTTTTTGGAAATAACGCCGATTGTGGTGACACGTTGGTACAGACAAACTTTATCACGGTGAGACCCGTCCCTACCGCTGACTTCTCGGTAGACCATGAAGAAGACTGCCAACCAGGACTGCCATTTGCTTTTACGGACAACTCGATTGACGCTGTAGCCTGGGAATGGGATTTTGGGGATACCAACACCTCGAATCAACAGAACCCAACCCATACTTATAGTGATTTCGGGGATTTTGAAATCTGTCTTGTGGCTACAAACACCCAGGGTTGTACCGATACATTTTGTTCCACTGTCTCAATCCAACCTCCGGACATTGACTTCTTAATCAGTGAGCGAGAAGCTTGTGATTCTCTGGTAATCAACTTTACCGGTACCGCAAATGTGCCGCTAACCGATCCGGTCATCAGCTGGGATTGGATCTTCTCAAATGGGGTACCAGCTACGGGCTCTGGACAAAATCAAACCTCAACCTTTTTCGTGGGGCAGCACAATGCCCAATTAGTAGCAGTTACGGCATCTGGATGTAGAGACACCATAAATAAGGGCGACATACGTATAGGTACTCGCCCTACTAATGGATTTACTGTGGATAAAGACACAGTTTGTATTTTGGAAGATATTACCTTCACAGCCGATAACTACGATCCAGATTGGGATTATTTTTGGGATATCCAATATATGGCTCCAGGCCAATTTCTGCCTGGTGATACTACCCTCATTACTGTCTACCCAGATACAGGTACCTTCTCAATTGCCCTCCTCATTGAAAATGAGGGGTGCCGCGACACCCTTATCCAGGAGGATTTGGTTTTTGTATCACCTCCTAGAGCCCAATTTTCGGTGAGTGATTCAGTAGTCTGCTCTCTTCCTGCTACCGTAAGCATAACGGATGAATCAGTAGGACCATCGGATGTTTATGAGTGGTTTTTAAATGGAAACTTATACAGTAATTCTGCCACGCCGCCCGATTTGACCATTAATACAGTCGGGATCTATGACCTAGTACAGGTGGTTACCAATAGCCTTTCTGGTTGTACAGATACCTTTCAGTTAAGCATTCTAGCAGGAAATCCTCAGGCAGACTTTGTAGCCGCAGGCGGCAATACGAGTGGCTGTAAACCTTTCGAAGTTAACTTTGTAAACAATTCGAGTGGCTTTGGAGTCAGCCAGTGGACCTTTGGGAATGGCGGAACCTCCAATGCTCCTAATCCGAGCTTTGTATATCCCGACACGGGGCTTTATACTGTCACCCTAAACGTAATAGACCAATTTGGTTGTGTAGCTACCCAAACCCGTACTGATTATATAGAAGTATTCGGATCATATCCAGATTTCCTAGGCGACCCTCTAGAAGACTGTCCAGGATCTAATATACAGTTCAGCGATTTGTCTGCAGCATACGCCAATACCAATGTAGTTGGGTGGGAATGGGATTTTGGAGACCCTGCTAGTCCTGCCAATACCTCTACTCTTCAGAATCCAAACCACCTCTATGAACAAGGGGGGCTCTACACCGTAAGTTTGGCCATCCTAGATGATCAGGGATGCCGGGATACCTTAGTGATACCCGATTATATCAACATCACTTTCCCACAACTTGATTTCACAGCCGTGGACAGTTCAACCTGCTCCGGAGCGGATGTGCAGTTTGTCAACAATTCTGTAGGAGCAGACCTTACTTATCAATGGGATTTTGGGGATGGAGCAGGAAGCGACAGCATTGAGAACCCTGTCTATCAATATGATAGTACGGGCTTTTTCACCGTGACCTTGATTGGAGTTGACCGGAATGGATGTACAGACACCCTGGTTCGCCCTCAAGCCATTTTCATCGAAGAATTTACGGCAGACTTTACCGCGGATAGCCTTAATGCTCAAGGGATCTTGACTAGTTTTTGCCCACCACTGAATGCTATTTTCCGAAACCAAACCATTGGAAACGATACGGCTTGGCAGTGGAGCTTTGGCACGGGAACTGGCATCAGCTTCCTTGAGGATCCGGGCTTTACTTATTTTGAGCCCGGGGCGTTTGGAGTCACCATGATTGCTACACATGAAGACGGATGCCGAGACACCGTCACGAAAGACAGCTTTGTGATAATTGGGGGCCCTAGAGGAGACTTCCAATTGGATCCAAATGATGCATGCTTAGGAGATTCAGTATGCCTTACGGCATTCACTTCCTTAGCCGTATCTGCTACCATTGACTTTAGGGATGGAACTACAATACCCAATATTCCACTGACTGGTGGAGCTGACACGTTATTCTTTTGCCACCTCTACACCAATACTCAGCAGTATAATCCCGCGATCTTACTGGAAGACGCGGCTGGCTGCGTGGTATTATTTGAGAATAAAGACTCGACCACCATTCACTCCCTACCCATTGCTGCACTTAACCCAACCGATACCACAGGCTGTTCCCCCTTGCCGATTCAGTTTACTGATCTGACTCTCTTGGGTGATACTTCTTTGGTTAGCTGGGACTGGCAATTTGGAGGAGGGGACTCAGATACTATCCAGAATCCATTATTTGTCTTTACAGGTGGTCAAGTCCATGATGGTCAGTTAGTCGTTACGGATGCCTATGGTTGTAAGGATAGTGCAAGCTTCCAAATAACCACTTTAGAAGGTGCTACGGCTAATTTTGAGGCTACTGACACTACGGGTTGTGCCCCCGAAACCGTGAACTTCGTGGATCTTAGTACAGGTGTTCCCGTGGCTAATTGGACTTGGATCTTCGGTGATGGCGATACCCTCGATGGCCCCAATCCTAATCCAGACCATATTTATGATTCCAATGGGTCCTTCGATGTCAGCCTAATCATTACTGATGATCTAGGCTGTACGGATACCTTCTCACGTACCCAATACATCAACCTAGGAGCTCCTACAGCTATCGCGTACCTTTTATCAGATCGGGTTTGTAGTCCTGGGATTGCACAGGTATTTGGAGATAGTTCTAGCTTCTTCCGTCCTTTGTCTAACTATCAATGGTGTATTACGGACATAAATACAGGAATTGAGAATTGTATTGATACTAAGCCACCTGTAGATAGTGCTGATTTCACCATAGTTGATCCTGGGCAGTATTCCATCCGCTTAGTTTTAACTGATACAGAAGGATGTGCGGATACATCAGCAAGCATCAGTCTCAATGCAGATGAGCGCATAGTCCCTAACCCTGTCGAACTAGTTGCCGTCTCTGTACAAGATCAAAACACCAGCTCCCTGTTATGGGATCGCTATCCTGGAGTAGATTTTATAAGCTACCGAGTGATTAGAATTGATGATGGTGCTTCTATGGAAATTGCCGCTATCCGTGATCAAGACAGCTTATTCTACTTTGATCAGGACATTGCCCTTAACTTTGAAACGAAGTCCTACTGTTATAAAATATTGGTAGAAAACGACTGTGGTGAGCTTTCCGACTTGGACATAACAGCAGAGCATTGTACCATCAATCTATCTGCCTCTCCAGACATAGATGCCATTAATCTTGACTGGTCTGCCTACGTAGGATTTACACCGAGCACCTATCAAGTTTACCGGGTGGAAGATTACAATCTAGCTAACATACAGTTGATCGCAACCCTCCCCGGAACCTCAACCAGCTATACTGATCGTGAAACATTCTGTCGTGACTCCATCAGTTATCGAGTAGAAGCCATCGGGCCAGATACCTTAGAGATTTCTTTTAGTGATGTAGCTGCAGAGGCCCCGATCCATGAGGTTCCTACAGAATCAGTCAACGTAAGCGTCGCTTCGGTAGTAGAGGACTCTTTCATCACAGTTTCTTGGGCTGAATATACAGGATATCGTCCAGTCTCCTATTTGGTAGAGAGATCTGAGGACGGACTGAGCTGGATACAACTAGATTCCGTCGATATCTCTGTTCAAAGCTTCACTGATTTTGATGTAAACGTAGACGTCCAAAGCTACCGTTATCGCATATTTGCCACAGACGTTTGCGAAGATATTTCGACCGAGGGGCGTCAAGGAAAGACCATGGTACTTGAGGCTAGTCTACCAGATGGGCAGACGCCCGCGCTGAATTGGAATCCCTATCAGGATTGGCTTAATGGAGTAGCCAACTATCAGGTTGAGATCTTTAACGAGACTTCGGGCCTATGGGAAGTAGTAGCCCCCACTGGACCTCGGGACACGGAATTCCAAGATCAGCTCTCAGATCTCAATCAACCTGAATATTGTTACCGAATTCGGGCCTTTGAGTTAGGTGGAGAAAATGCAGAATCTGTTTCCAATGAAGACTGTGCAATTTTTGGCCCCAAATTGTTCCTGCCAAACATCTTTACCCCTAACAACGATGGAGAGAACGATGAATTCATCATTGGAGTAACGAACGCTGAGTTTGGAGAGTTGAGCATCTACAGCCAATGGGGAGAACTCATCTTCCAGAGTCAAAACGTGGCCCAAGGATGGAATGGAGAAGTGCGCAATACAGGTCGCCAGGCGCCCGAAGGTGTATATGTGTTTAAAGTGGTCATCAACGGCTTTGAGGGTACAGAGTTGATTAGGAGCGGGACCGTAACTTTGGTTCGATGAGACCGTAATTTTTTAATAATTAGCTTGCAAAAAGCAGACTGCTCCCTATATTTGCAGTCCAAACTAAAAATGGTGGCTATAGCTCAGTTGGTTAGAGCACCAGATTGTGGTTCTGGGGGTCGCCG
>CAZFPQ010000021.1:0-44228 GCA_964521065.1 uncultured Bacteroidia bacterium
TGATCTGGCATGAAATATCGGCGCAAAAATTACATGTTATTTTTTTCCTGTTCCTAAATCGCGAGGATCCTCCCCAATTTTTGAACTCAAACTGAACCATCATTATGAAGAAAATCAATTTGATTTTGCTGCTACTTTTATCCTCTGTAGCGCTAATTCTGTCTAGCTGTATTCAAGATCAATGTGCCCGTACCATCACTGCGGTTACCATGGAGCCCGTGTATGCTGAGATGGAAGACCTTCGCGACGATGTGGCCTCTGCCCCCGCTCAAGAACTAAAGAATCCTGGGAAACTGTATTTCAAGGACAATTACGTTTTCATTGCAGAGGTAAATGAAGGGGTACACATTATTGACAACAGTGATCCCAGCAATCCCCAGAATGTATCTTTTATCAAGGTGCCTGGAGTGAGAGACATGGCTGTAAAAGGCAACGTCATGTATGTGGATTCCTATTTGGATTTGGTTTCCATTGACGTATCTGATCCCTTTAACGTACGTGAAGTCGGTCGTCAGCAAGAAGTATTTCCTTATGGCTCTTGGCACCCAGGTCTATGGGCTGACGAAAGTCAAGGAATTGCTATCAGGTTTGAAGAGATTGTGACTGAGGAGGAAATGGACTGCTCTAACAACGGTTGGGGTTGGCTCAATAACCGTCAGAATGTGTTCGTTTCCACGGATGTCCTAGCTGCCAATGATTTTTCTGCCCCAGAAGGAGTGGGTAATACCGCAGAGATTCCCAATGGAATCGGTGGATCTATGGCTCGATTTACCTTGGTGGGCAGCCATCTTTACGTAGTAACCAATACCGATTTGCAGGCATACATGTTGTCTACTTTAGAGAACCCACAGCAGGTGTCTAGCCAACAGATTGGTTGGGGAGATATAGAAACCATTTTCCCCATGAAAGGCAATCTGTTCATTGGGTCTATGAATGGGATGTACATCTACAGCCTTTCAGATCCCAATGAGCCCAACTATGTTTCTGAATTTCAACACGTACGAAGCTGTGACCCCGTAGTGGTGGAAGGGGACTATGCTTACGTGACCCTTCGTGGAGGCACTCCTTGTGGTGGGTTTAGCAACCAGTTGGATGTAGTAGATATTTCGGATATCTACAATCCGCGTCTGGTAAAGACCTATCCAATGGATAGTCCCTATGGTCTAGGCATTCGAAACAGCACCTTGTTTATATGTGACGGAGAGTCTGGTTTGAAAGTATACGATGCCAGTGATGTCAATGACATTGACCAAAGCCAACTGGCTCATTTCAAAGACATCAACGCTTATGATGTGATTCCTTTGAACGATATTCTTCTCTTAATAGGAGAGGATGGATTCTACCAGTATGACTTTAGTGAAGTAAGTGACATCAAGTTGTTGAGCCAGATTCCAGTAGTTTCTGAGTAAACGATATTTTCCATCGGTTTAATTTCCCACCTCGTCATTTTGACTGGGTGGGATGTTGTTTTTAGAAAGAACGCAAACAAAGTAGGCCTTTGGAGGGTTCATGCTGTGAATTATAACAAAGAGTTGAGGTAAATCGGAGACGGGCAGCATAGACTGGGAATAACGGTCTCCTTCTTTTAGCTCTTACCTAAAAACCACTACTATGCTCGGGAAACAACTTTGGCAGACCATACTCACCTTCGGGTTGGGCTTAGGAATCACACGTTTTGGCATCAATTTGGCCGCAGCTGAGTTCGGGGGACCCGCGATGTTATTTGAAAGCCTTCCCCTAGCTGGTTTTGCCATGGGGATAACCATCATTGCCATGATTTGGGTCGGCTACCGACTTCGCGATCAAAATCGAGGTTTGATTGATTTACAATCCGCCTTTTTAGGAATGTTTGGGGTCTATGCTGTTGCCGGATTATTGACCGTCTTGTGTAACGCAGCTTACTTTTTTGTGTTCAGGCCTGAGGTCCTAGCTGGCTTGAGCGAGTATGCCCAAAGGCTGAGCAATGAAGGCATGACACGCGAGTACCTATCTTCCCTGATTTTTGGCGGATTGCTGGCCATGATATTTGCTTTTGTACTGAAAAAAGAAAAGGTCAAAGTTGCGTCATGATAATTTGGCAGTCGTGAAAGGGTTATCTATCTTTGCGTGTTCTAAAAACAAACGAACCAATTAGGATTAAATGTACCTATACAAAGAACTGAAAGAAGAGCTCTTCGAGAAATATAGCCGTGGCGGAGCAAAGGACACCGGATCACCTGAGGCACAGATTGCCCTTTTCACTTTCCGTATCAGTCATTTGACTGAGCATTTGAAGAAAAATCGTAAAGATAAGTCGACTCAAGCTGGTTTGCAGCGCCTTGTAGGTAAGCGTCGTCGCTTGCTTGACTATCTTAAGGCCAAAGACATTGAGCGTTACCGAGCCATCATCAAAGAGCTTGGCATCCGTAAATAATTGCTGAACCCGGTTCTATTCGGGTATAACCACGAAGCGCATTGCGTCAACGCGATCATCCTTTTAGAAATCCCTTGGTGGATTGAGGTCGCGTTTCGCATGTTCTTGGTGGTTATTTTTGTATATAGCCCTGGGAACTTAGAAGAATCTATTTGTAAGTAAGTACACATATGCAAGTTGTAAAAAAGACTGCAACCCTACCCGATGGCCGGGAGATTGCCCTGGAGACTGGGGCCCTGGCCAAGCAGGCAGACGGTTCTGTGCTCCTCACTTGCGGCGAAACGGTGTTGTTAGCCACTGTCGTTGCTCGGAAAGAGATCAATGTTGAGACCGACTTCCTGCCCCTCTCTGTGGACTACATGGAGAAATTTGCGGCATCTGGCCGTTTTCCCGGAGGCTTTTTCAAGCGTGATGGGCGCATGGGAGAAAATGAAATCCTCACCTGTCGCTTAATTGACCGCGCCATTCGTCCCCTGTTTCCTGATGACTACCATGGTGATACCCAAGTCATGGTTCAGCTGATGTCATCAGACTCAAAAGAACAACCTGATGCACTGGCCTGTTTGGCGGCCTCTGCTGCCCTCTCAGTGTCTGACATCCCTTTTCCCGACCCCGTCTGTGAGGTAAGGGTAGCTCGCAAAGATGGCGAGTTTCTGATTAATCCCTCGTTTGAGGACATGGAAGGCTGCGACCTGGACTTGATGGTTGCCGCTACCGATGATTCCATCAACATGGTGGAAGGGGAAATGCATGAGGTGAGTGAGGAAACCATGTTAGAGGCCCTCAAATTCGCCCACCAAGCGATCCGAACCCTCAATCAAGCTCAACATGAGCTGAAAGCGGAGGCTGGAAAGCCTACCCGCGAATATGATACCCTTCCTTTTGACGAGAATCTTTACAACCAGCTTAAGGAGTTGGTTTCGGCAGGCATTGAAGAAGTAGCTAGAGGTGGCTTTGGCAAAGAAGTACGCTCTGAAAGGACCAGTGAAATAAAAGAAGCTGCCTTAGAGTCACTGAAAGAACAGTACGATGAAGACGAGTACTTTGGGGCCAAGTTTAGCCAGTACTTCAAAAAAATACAGAAGGGAATTGTTCGTAGCATTACAGTAACCGAACAACGTCGATTGGATGGACGTGCTCTAGATGAGGTGCGTGACATTTGGTCTCAGGTAGGTACCCTGCCTCGTTCTCATGGGTCTTCCGTGTTTACCCGTGGTGAAACCCAAGCCCTCTGTACGGCTACCTTAGGGACCAAGTTTGATGAGCAAACCATCGATACGGTGACCTACCGCGGGACGAAGCGATTCATGCTACAGTATACCTTTCCTGGTTTCTCCACTGGTGAAGTAAGACCTAATCGTGCGCCCGGTCGTCGTGAGGTCGGACATGGAAATTTAGCTGAGCGGGCCCTGAAAATAGTGGTTGACAAAGATTCCGACTATGTAATTCGGGTCGCGTCTCACATCCTCGAATCCAATGGCTCTAGCTCTATGGCCTCTGTCTGTGGAGGTTGCCTGGCTTTGATGGATGCGGGTATTCCCATTAAGCGACCTGTATCTGGTATCGCCATGGGTCTGATCACTACGGATGAAGGCTTTGCGGTCCTATCTGATATCCTAGGAGACGAAGACTTTCTTGGAGATATGGACTTCAAGGTCGCGGGTACTACCCAAGGGCTTACGGCATGTCAAATGGACATCAAAATTCGTGGCCTTTCTTATGAGATCATCGAACAAGCCCTGGAGCAGTCGAAAAAGGGGCGCCTACACATCCTGGATGAAATGCTCAAAACTCTGCCTGAGGCAAGGACTGAGCTTTCTCCATACGCGCCTCGTTTCTTCAGCATGGACATTCCCCATGAATTCTTTGGGACGGTAATCGGTCCTGGTGGTAAGATCATCCAAGAGATCCAGAAAATCTCCAACACCCAGATTGCCCTCGAAGAAGGTCCTGAGAACATTGGAACCGCTACCATCACGGGCGACAACGCTGAGGCCATTGAACAAGCCGTTTCTCAGATTCGGGGGTTGATCCAAGTTCCCGAGGTGGGCGAAGTTTATGACGCCAAGGTGAAAAGCATCATGGACTACGGAGCCTTCGTTGAGTTCATGCCCGGGAAAGAAGCATTGCTTCACATCTCTGAAATTACCCACGAGCGCCTGCGTAGCATGGAAGGGGTATTTGAAATCGGAGAGGAAATACAAGTGAAGCTGACTGGGGTAGATCCCAAGTCAGGTAAATGGAGACTCAGTCGCAAAGTCTTGCTGCCCAAGCCAGAAGGCTGGGAAGAAAGAGAGCAGGAATATCGTGATCGTGGAGGCGACCGAGGTCGTGGTAGAGGACGTGGCAGAGGCCGCCGTGACTAAGTCCTTCGCTCCTGAGCAAATCATCATTCCAGTAGTTTGGTTCCCTTTTAGCCGTGTAAGGCTAAACCTTGTTGAGGGACTGGGCTACTGGAATTTTTGTTTTATCTTGCCGCCGTTGTGAATATTCACCTTCCATCAAATCTTTCGGCACTATGAAAGTCCTGGTTACCGGCGGCGCTGGTTTTATCGGATCAAACCTTACAGAATATCTGCTTTCCCTTGACCATGAAGTCAAAGTATTAGACAACCTCTCTACGGGGCGTTTGGAGAACTTGGCTCACTTGATGTCTCACCCAAAATTTCAATTCGTGCAGGGATCGGTTACAGATCGCGCTACTATTGAAGAATTGATGACTTGGTGCGAACATGCCTACCATTTAGCTGCACCTGTAGGGGTGAAATACATCATGGACAATCCAGTAAAAACCGTGCTGGACAATATTCGTGGCGTGGACCTGATGTTAGAGACAGCCAACCAATTCAAGAAAAGAATTTTGGTGGCTTCTACCTCAGAAATCTATGGCAAAAGCCTAGACTTGTTGGACCCAACTGGAACCCACAAACTAAAAGAAACGGATTATCGGGTAGAAGGCTCAACCAGAAACCACCGCTGGGCTTATGCCAATACCAAAGCCATGGACGAGTTCTTGGCTTTTGCTTATTTTAAAGAATTTGGGACTGAAATAGTGATTGCTCGCTTTTTCAATACGGTTGGACCACGGCAGCTCTCGAATTATGGAATGGTGATCCCCAACTTTGTGCAAAGAGCAGTCAGCGGAGAAGACGTAGTGGTTTTTGGTAGCGGAGAGCAGAGGCGAAGTTTCATGCACGTCAAAGACGCTATCCGGGCCATTACCGAGTTGATGATCTCTGGAAAAGGGGTAGGGGAGGAGTTCAATGTGGGTAATCCCATAGAGATTACCATGAATGAGCTGGCTCAAAAGGTGATAGAACGAACAGGAAGTTCCTCTAAAATTGTCCATCGTTCCTATGAGGAAGTGTATGGCCCGGGTTACGAGGACATGAATCGACGTACCGCCGATATTACCAAGCTGGAGACTACCCTCGATTTTAAACTAGAGTACAACCTCGAGATGATCCTCGACGACGTAATTGAGTTTACCCGAAATCGAGTCGAGATCTGACCAATTTGCTACCTGCTTGAACCTCTCTAGGAAGAAGAGCCGTATTGTTCCAGACTTGGCCCCAAGTTGGACATTGATTTTAGGGCTAGTGATCCTAAGCTTGATGCTAGCCAATGGCCGTATGAGCCTTTGGGATCAGGATGAAGCGGCTTACGCTGGCTTTGGGATGCGTATGCTGCGCAGCGGACAATGGCTCGTGCCTGATTTTATTTGGTCAGATGTTCATCGTAAGGTTCCCTTTCATTTTTGGTCCATCGCTTCCTCATTTGGCGTCTTTGGGATTCATACTTGGGCTTTACGTCTACCAGCGATGTTGGCTATTTGGGGAACTATGGCCTGGATAGGATTGGGAATGAAGTCCTTGCTAAATCGGGATGAACGCTTGGTGGGGATGGTGATTCTTGGCGGGAGCTTTTTGGTAAATACCCTAGGCAAAATATCGGTTACCGATGGTATGCTGCTATTCTTTAGCACTGGAACAGCAGTGTGCCTCCTCCGTTTTTTGACGAATCCAGACTGGCGTTGGGCTTTGTTTTGTTGGGTGAATGTGTCTCTAGCCATGCTCACCAAGGGACCACCTGTGCTGGTTTTAGGTGGAGGTTTGGCCTTATTGCTGCTAATATGGCACCCCAAGCGCTGGCATCTGTTGCGTCTTCACCCCTGGTTTGGATTTCCCTTAGCATTAGCCCCTTTGATATATTGGGGGTTTCAAACTAGCCAAGCGGATGGGGGGGCGTTCATTGATTGGCTAATTGACTGGTACATCGTCAAGCGTGTTGCAGGCTCTGTATTTGGTCAAACGGGACCTCCTGGAACCCACTTAGGCATTATGTGGCTTTGTTTTTTGCCTTGGTTGGTGACCATACCAGGTGTCTTGCGGCGGATTTGGCATGGATTAAAAAAGAGGGACCAGATAGATGGACTGCTTGCCAGTTGGTGGGTTGCCGGTTGGCTTATATATGAATTTAGTCCAAGTAAATTACCCGCCTACGCTGTAGCAGCCCATGTTCCTTTTGCCCTACTTATAGCCCGGGAGCTTTTAGACTGGCAAACAAGACGCCCTCGAAAGGCTTGGTTATTTGTACAAGGAGGCCTTCAATCGCTCTTGATAATTGGGCTTCCGATTGCCGCATGGTGGATAGATGGCTTTGGCTTACTATTTTGGTCGGCAATCTTTGCGTCTTTCCTTACCTCGGTTTCTTTGATTTATGCCTGGAGCGCCTTTAACAAGGAGTCATTTCCTCGTCTCATTAGCCTAACCCAAGTGGTGTTTTTGCTGTCAGTTTGGGGCTGGGTATTGCCCAATGCAGATAGGCTGAAAGATGCACCAGAACGTGTCGCTACTTATCTGGAATCAGCAACCAATCCGCAGACCCAGGTGCTAATTGGTAATGATTTTGGCCAACCTCCAAGCCTACCATTTTATTTGGAGCGAAATGGGCACCAAGTATCAATAAGCAAGGAGGTAAGGGACCACCTTCATAGATTCAACTCCAATGATGCTTGGGTATTGGTGCTGAATGAGCGCCAGAAAGAAGAATTGATGGAAAAAGTAGGTGACTGGCCGGTAAGACAAATCACTAGTTTATTGGTAGATCGGCAGGGAAGGGCGGACTATTTTGTCATCTTGAATTCTGCTGCCCAAGAAGCCCGTGATTAAGCGATGCCAGGAAAAGTACTTTTCCTACGCCCAGTTTGGATTGTGATACTCAAGGTAACAGCCCCACCCAGCAAGTGCCGGGTGAGGAATTGAGATGGATGTATCTTCAGCGATGATTTGGGCATCGGAACTAAAGCCCCAACCTCAAAGGCTTCATGTTTGGGGGATTTGGGCATTAATGGGCCGACCAAAATAAACCCCTTGTTTTAAGTAGGTGGACAGAATAAACCGAAATAAAATTGGTTTAAGTTGTTGATTATCAGTATAAATCTGTCTCGCCTCTCGCCTCTCGCCTCTCGCTTCTCACTTCCCACTTAAGCTCTTGGACAGAAGAAATCGGGGTATGGCGGTACAGGCTATGGCTATGAGAATAAATGATTACCCAACCTACCCCGTAATTCCATACCCCACTTACGGTTTTCTTATGCCCGCTTACTTAATCGGGTAGGACATAGAATAACAGTGAAGAGTAGCAGTGAAGACTCAATGTAGATATTCATACGTGCCTGCTGAGAGAATGAGCTTCTCCTCCCAAAGAGTTTCGCCTTGCGCATTTGCTGCTTGTACATAATATGCCCCTGGAGGCAGGGTTAGCAGATTTACCGCAAAAGCCTTTTTAGGCATGGGGATAGGCAGAGAGCTAGAGTTCGAGTAGACCCAAATCTCAACTCCTGGTTCTGAGTACCAAGCAAGTACCGCTTGATTCGGAGTTGAAAGTCCAAGGGGTGATTTAGCACTAAGAGATGAGGGTGAATGGGCTAATTGACTCGTAGTAGCTATTTGTTCCGACGGAGTATTCTGCCCAATCAAAAAGTGGAAACATAGGAGCAGAAGGGAGAGGGTGCAAAGGAAGCGTTGCATGACTTAGGGATTAGAGTGAATATTATTTGGGGAGATGCGACTCCAAGTACCTAAGTCTCACCCTTTTAACTACGGTAATAGCTGCAAAAGGGTTAAAAAAAAATATTTTTTCATGCTTCACACCCAACCTCTGTCTCCCTTGCTTCCGTGTAGGAGGAGAGAAGCACGATGGTTTATTCATTTTATTCTTTCCTATCCCTTAACCCTTTGATAAGAGATGTCTAAGAAATCAATACTATGGCTGATCTTGAGTTTAGGCCTTTTTAATTTAGCCTGGGCTCAAGGTAGTTTCATTCAGGTAAATGGCCAGGTAAATAATTCTTCTGGTCAACCCATTTCCAGTGAGGCAATCACGGTAGAGTACAGTGGTGCACAAGGCTTCTTTCAGACGCAGACTGTCTACACTTCGGTGCTAGGTGAGTTTGTTGACACCATGTTTGTTGCTCCCCCTCAGAATGGCGTGATTACGGTCTATGCCGATAGTTGTCCTGGCGCTGGGGCAGTGGACACCTTTTACTTTGATACTTCTTACTTTCAGGTTTTTCAATCAAACCTCACCATTAACTGTGGGCAGCCCGCTAGCTGTAACGCCAACTTCTTCTATTCTTTTTCTGCTTTTACAGGCTTCACTTTCTTTAATCAGTCCAGCCCGATGGCTGGTTCTAGCTATAGTTGGGACTTTGGTGACGGCTCTACTTCTACAGCCACAAACCCAAGTCATGTATATGGTTCCCCTGGAACTTATACTGTTTGTTTGACTATTTCCAATAGCATTCTGAACTGTACGGATACCATTTGTAAAACGGTCAACTTTAACCCTGGATCTTGTGCCACCGCCTTTGTGGCCACCGATTTCGGTAATGGTTTTTATGCCTTCCAAGTCGATACCAGTACAACTACGAGTGCTACTACCTTCGAATGGGATTTTGGTGATGGAAATACTGATTCTTCTTTCTTTGCCTTTCATCAATATACTACGCCTGGGGTCTACAATGCATGTTTGATTAGCTCCAACAATTTCGGTTGTGCGGACACGACTTGCCAAACCATCACCATCAACGCAGGCGTCGGTTGTCAAGCCAACTTTGGTTGGTTCATAAGTGGGAATGGAAGTGGAACTACTTACAACTTCTTTAACCAATCATCTTCATTGCCAGGTAGCTCCTTAACCTATAATTGGGATTTCGGAGATGGCAACTTTAGCGGAGTAGCCAATCCTACTCATACCTTCGCTGCTCCAGGTAGCTATACAGTTTGCTTGGTGATAGATGATACGGCAAACAGCTGTACAGATACCATCTGCAAGGTGATCAATTATACCCCCTCTCCCTGTCCTACGGCGAGTTTTACTTCTTCTGCTCAGCCAAACGGGGTGATCTTTTTGTCCGCAGATACTTCTGGATCATCTCCTTATACCCATTATGATTGGAACCTAGGAAACGGAAGCAGTGCAAGTGGACCCTTTGCTGTAGTTAGCTACCCAGTCTCTGGTACCTACAATATTTGTTTGACCGTTCAAGATTCACTTTTGGGTTGTGTAGATACCTTTTGCCAAACCGTAACCGTAGGTGCGGGGAACTGCCAAGCCAGTTTTACTTATGATACCCTGGGACTAACCGCGAATTTCTTTGCCCAACCCGTGGGCTCAGGATTTGGGGTGAACTATGTTTGGGACATGGGGGGACTAGGTACGGCTTATGGGCAAAATCCAAGCTTCACCTTCCCTGGCACAGGGGCCTATGTCGTATGCCTATCAACTTACGATTCTCTCACCCAATGTTCAGATAATATTTGCCAGACCATTTTTGTGACGGATACTACTGGTGCTTCTTGTCAAGCAAATTTTGCTCTATCAGGAGTGGTGCCTGGAACCAATATTGCGATATTCGACAACCTGTCCACACCCTCAAATCCGTTAAACTACACGCAGGTGATCTGGTATTGGGGTGACGGTACTTCTGACACCTACCAATTTGCCGCCTCTCAATATAGCCATGCTTATCCTGGTCCTGGCACCTATCAGGTGACCTTAGGTATTGAGTTAGACTATGGCTGTTTCGATTCCCTGACTCAAACCATCGTAATCACGGGTAGCAATCCTAATGTTTGCCAGGCCGCATTTACGGCAGATACCTTTGGCCTTACGGTTCAGTTTACCAATCAGTCTCTGGCTTCCGTAGGTACTTCATACTTCTGGGACTTTGGCGATGGCGTCGGCTTTTCTACCGCTACTAATCCTAGTTACACCTATGCAGCATCGGGGTCTTACTTTGTTACCCTGCATTTGTATGATTCGCTGGCTAACTGTGACGATACGGCCTTCCAATTTGTCGATGTGATCCAGGGGGGCTATATCCCATTCTGTCAAGCTGACTTCTTCACTCTACCCCTCGGAAACCAAGGCTTTATCTTTACCGGAACCCAGTCTGGACCCAATGCCCAGTACATATGGGACTTTGGGGATGGTACCGTAGACACGCTAGCTAATCCTGTGGCTGTACATGTGTTTGCCCAGCCCAACCAGTACAACGTCTGCCTGACGATCATTGACACTACAGGCACGGGTTGTATCGACTCTATTTGCTTGCCGGTAGACGCCAGCCTAGGAGCCAACCTTTGTCAGGCCAACTTCTCTTGGAATAAGACTGCCACGGGTACCTATCAGTTCTTGAACTTGAGTACTCCACAGCCGGATAGCCAGTATGTCAGCTATTTCTGGGACTTTGGTGACAGTACTACTTCTACAGATGTGAACCCCACGAAGGTATTCAATGGGGTTGGACCATGGACAGTGTGTCTGACTGTGACGGATATCCAAGCAGGCTGCTCCGATCAAATTTGCTTTGATGTCGCAGATTCTCTTCAGGCACTCAACGTGAGCGGTTTGGTATTGACCAACGGAATACCTGCCTTCAGCGGCATCGTTTACTTAGTCCAGCATGACAGCACGGCTATCGGAGGAGCTAGTCTCACGGCGGTAGACTCTACGTATTTGAATGGTAGTTTCTACCATTTCCAAAACGTTCAACCTGGAACCTACCTGATCAAGGCCGCCTTGTTGCCTGGTAGCTTCAACTACAGCAACTACATGCCTACATATTTGGGTGATGAGCTGTTTTGGTACAATGCCACCAGCACCATTGTAGGAGCAGGAAGCGTAGTGAATCCTCCTATCAATTTAGTTGCAGGTAATAATCCAGGTGGTCCTGGCTTTATTGGAGGGTTTGTGGCTCAGGGAGCGAACAAGCAGGGTGACCCAATGGCAAATGTCTCTATCTTGTTGATGAACGAAGATATGGGAGCAGTCACCCATGTAGTGACTGATCAAAACGGGGATTTTTCATTAGAAGATTTGGCTTACGGAACCTATCACGTGTACGTGGAAATGATGGGACGCTATGCTGACCCTTACACCTTGACCTTGAGCCCTGACAATCCAAGTTATACGGGAATTGAGTTTGAGGTATCTGACCAGGATGTGACCATCACCAGCCTCCAGGATGTTGAGTTGGCCCAAGACCTCAAAGCCTTCCCTAACCCAACAGAAGGTAGGTTGAACATCAGCTGGAACCAACTGGAAGTTGCGCGAGCAGAAGTGAAATTGCGTAACTTGATGGGGCAGGAGCTCCGTTCCGAATCACTGAACCAAGCCCAAGGATTGACGGAGGTTACTTGGAATTTGAGTGACTTACCTAGAGGCTTGTATATGGTAGAAGTTAATCTAAACAACCAAATCCAAACCTTACGGGTTACTTTAGAATAGATGAAGACTAGGTTAAGCAAAACGTTCTAACAGCTTCCCCACCTGTCTTACTTGGCAGGTGGGGACCCTTATAATTTCATGGAAATACCCCAAGCGCTCATTGCAGCTTGTATCGAACAGGACCGAAGGGCTCAGTCTGAGCTCTATCAGCACTGCTTTGGCTTGCTTATGGGGATTTGCATGCGTTACCTCAAACAAGAAGAAGAGGCGGTTGCGGTTTTGAATAAGGGGTTCTTAAAAATCCTCAATTCACTAGAAAATCGAAATCCCAACGCACCGATGGAGGCTTGGTTGAGAAGGGTCATGATCAATACCGTGATCGATGAGTATCGCTCTCAGAAACGTTATAGGGAACAATTTGTAGTAGAGGATTTTTCAGATTATCAGCCCTATGGAGATTATCTGGATTACAATGAGGCCGATCGGCGCTTGGATGCTGGGGAAATAGAAGCAATGATCCAGCGATTGCCAGAGGTGAGTAGACAAGTGTTTAACCTATACGCCATTGATGGGTATAGCCACAAAGAAATAGCAGGCATGATGAACATCTCTGTAGGAACTTCTAAGTGGCACGTGAGCTTTGCGCGATCCAAGCTCAAGGGTTGGATTGCTCAGCAAGTAAATCGTAGTGAGAATATAAGCTATGAGTGAGAAACAATTGGATGATTTCCTGAAACGAAAGCTTCAGGAACGCCAACATGAGATGAAACCGGGTTATTGGGCAGCAGCTCAAGAGCTCATTGATGCGCAGGCAGACCAGCCAAAAAAGAAAAGGCGGGGATGGTGGCTGTTGTTGATTTTATTGATTGGTAGCAGCGTCGGTTTTGGGTACTGGCTCAATCATCGATATCTGGAACAAGTGGCGCAAACGCCTGAGCTTTCATTAAAAAATAAAGAAAACTCTTATAAGGCAAATTCTACCCCAACACCTCAAGCCGAGGCCCTGAATCCTTTGAGTATGGTGACTTCAGAGAATAAAGTGGCTTCCTCAAATTTGATTCGGTCAACTTCTAATTCCAATGGCTCTTCCTTTGATGCTGGGGCAAACCATGGCCATGGGGAGGAGTCAATATCAATGGTCGAAGAGCAAGACCAGCTCATCGCGAAGGAGGGACCATTTAAAAAACTGCGTGCAGCCCTGCTTAAGGATACCACGCTATCGGCACAGATAGAAGGGACGGAGAAGCTGGACTTAGGATCGGTTTATGCATTGAAAGACCATAGTGCATGGCTAACGCAAAATAATTTAGAGCATTTGGCAGTTCAGAGTGATGAGGTAGGCGGCCGACCCGTGAGGCATTACCTAGACGTGGAGGCAGGGCTATCTTTGATTCAAAATTGGGACAATGTTTCGGCCAATGCCAGTGGTTTCCATCAGTCTCCTACTCTCGGGTTTACCTACGGCTATGCCCTTCGCCCCGGTGCCCGCATACAGACTGGAATTCGTTATCAAAGTCGAGCTGGTCTTGACAGCGACACGACCTTTGTAAACCGAAACTTTGGTTTTGGGCTCATCGATACCTTGAGTCGCGTTTCTCCTCAGCGCCTCCATCAAGTTGCTATCCCACTCTTGATAGACCTTAGGGTTCACAACCGCCATTATCTTAGGGCTGGATTACAAGCCAATGTGTTGTTGGATGCCTCAGGAAGGCTTATCAAAAGCCAGGCTACCGAGGCTGGAGTTACGGAATTTTCTAATGAGTCTCGCTGGGGATATCGCCAAGGTTTCCAGCCTTGGGATGTGAATGTGAGCTTAGGATATCATTATTATTTAGGTCGAGGTTGGCGCCTGGGTCTGACGGGATTATACGGATTGAGAGACCAAACCAGGGAAGAGTTTTTTGGCAATGGCCAGGTCAATCGGCAAGTGGAGCTAAGGGTTCAACTCTCTTACAACCTTTGGAGACGTTGAGTTGGAAGTAGGCTGTTCAATGAAAAAGATCATGAGCTTTAGGCAATTAGTTATATTGTTTGTTGGGATAGGCTTCGTCTATTCGGGCTGTAAAGTAGAACCTTTGCCCAGCGATCAGGAGGGTGAAGCTGTTTTTTTTGCAATGGGGAAAATTGACAACTCTCCTCTTTCCTTGGAAGCAGGAAAAGATGACTACTATCAGTTCACCAGTTTTGACTATGAAGATCAAGGCCTTTACTCCTTTAGAGGCAGTTTAGCCCCAAGTAATTGCGAGGATTGTCCTGAAGGCTTGAGCCTCTATATCAGAGATCACCGGCAGCGAGCAGAAGGGCAGGAACTAGATATAGATTCTGTGTTGAAACCAGGATTTTTGGGGTTTTATCGTCAGAATGGAACTCCTGGGGAAAAAGTAGTAAGGGTCTATTTTGAGAACAATGCCAGTGGTGGAAATTATCAGTGGGATTTTGGCGATGGCAATGTTCACCTTGGAGCCAATCCAGTACATGAGTACACAGATTCGACCTTGATCAGCCCTACCGTGTGCCTTGAAGCCACCGATACGAGTGGATGCACGACTGCCATCTGTAATGAGTTACTGCTGAATGATACCACTTGCTCCCTTGACTTTGAACACGAGCGTATTCCTGGAACCAGTTATGTAAGTTTTCGAGCCAAAGTTAGAGGGCAGCGGCCCTTCCAATTCCGTTGGGATTTTGGTGATGGATTTGGTGCATCTTTGGGAAATCCCGGTTACTTCTATACCAGTCCAGGCTTGTATACGGTATGCCTTACCGTAACCGATGCCACCGGCTGTGAGCGTACCATATGTAAAAATATTGCTGCAGATCCTGCCTACTGTGAAAACAACTTTAGCTATCGAGTAGAAAGAACCCGGGCCCAAGATGAGCTTCAATTCTCAACGGTCACCTGGACATGGCGGGATGAAAAGGGAACCCTGTTTAGTTCGGCTCTGGGTCCTCAAGATCCTGATAGTTTTTTTGAACTAGATGAGCAAAGTTCCTACCTCCCCAATGAGAGGGGAGAGGCAACACGCATCTTGCGACTCCGCTCCGATTGCTTCCTTTACAACGAAAATGGACAGAGCATCCGCCTGAATGTAGACCAGGGAGCCCTAGGCATTGCTCATCCCTAACCCTTTGCTTCCAATCGGCGTTAAAAAACCTATGGAACATGATTATCCGGTAGTGATATTTGATGGGGTGTGTAATCTCTGTAATACATCTGTCGATTTTATAATTCGGCAGGATAAAAAGGGAAAGATCAAAGTAACGGCTAATCAGCATGAGGCGGGTAAACAGATTCTTCAAGAACATGGCCTTAGTCCAGAGCAGGTAGAGACCTTGTATCTATTGGAAAATGGGAGACTCTATGATCGTTCTACTGCTGCCTTAGGTATCGCACGCCTGCTAGGTTTTCCCTGGAATCTCGCTTACTACGTACTCATCCTCATCCCCAAACCCCTCAGAGATGCGGGATACCGATTGATTGCGCGTAACCGTTACAGCTGGTTTGGGAAAAAAGAAACCTGCCGACTTCCGACGGCCGAAGAGCGTGCACGCTTTATCTGATGATGCCTATTTCTCTCGCCTTACTTAAACAAAGTATTCCATAAAGCTTGTATCTTCGCTCTGATGAATTATAAAGACTATTACCAAGTCTTGGGGGTGGCGCCACGTGCCACTACCGATGAGATCCGAAGCGCTTACAAAAAGCTAGCGGTAAAGTACCACCCTGATAGCAACCAGGGGGATAAGAAAGCGGAGTCTAAATTCAAAGAAATTTCAGAAGCCAAAGAAATACTCCTGGACGATGAGAATCGTCAGAAATATGACGCCCTTCGGAGCCGATATTTGGCCGCCCAACAAATGCGTCGCCAAGCCGCTAGAAGCAAAGGTGGACCCGTACCCCCCGCCGAAGAGCCAGAGATGGGCAATGTGTTTACCAGTTTTTTTGAGGAGGTTTTTGGAGGCTCTAGGCGCAAGGCCCGTCGGGGACGTAACTACGAAGCCAATGTGAAAATCACTTTAGAGGAGGCCTATCATGGTACCCGTGACGTACTGAGTTTTGAAGGGAGGAAGCTTCGCATCCGAATCAAGCCTGGCATGCGAGATGGGCAGACCCTGAGAATCAAAGGGCAAGGAGGCCCTGGGCAACATGGAGGTCCCAATGGCGATTTGTTTTTGACGGTAAAGATCAAACCTCACCTAACTTTTGAACGAAAGGAGGATGACTTATACCAAGATCTTACCGTTGACTTGTACACCGCTGTATTGGGCCGAAAGGTACAGATTCCTAGTTTGAAAGGCAGCCCGGTGGCGATACGCATTCCGGCTGGAACCCAACCAGGGGAACGACTCAAACTAAAGGGCTTAGGGATGCCAGATCACGACCAACCAGGTCATTTCGGGAATCTCTACCTCAAAGTTAATGTGAGATTGCCCAAAAGCCTTAGTCCTCAAGAGCGTGAGTTATTTGAGCGGCTAGAGAGTCAGCAATCCTAGTTAGAAAACCCTGAATCGTGACGAGTCACTTTGTCGTGGTAAGTCCTGGAGATAGGTAGCTTATTATGTTTTGGATGTCTCCCATCGTGGTGAGGTGATATCCCTCTCCTAGCAAAAAAAGAAGGCAGCCCTCCCGGGCTGCCTAGCGTGCTCCTAATCATCCTAAAACCAATTCTTACTCAAGGAAGTAAAGGGAAAACAGCGGGCAACAGGCGGCTGATAAAAACCTGCTTCCCAACTTCAGCTTCCTTATTCTCCTTGGCCCAGGGAAAAACCGCGCTCCCCGTCGAAACTGTAGAGGTTTTCTGATTTGATTACCTCCCAGCCTGCCTCATTCAGGCGGGTCATTAACTGAGTAATATCTTTGTGATAGATGGGCATGTAAACGTTCTCCACGGGATGAATGACGGCGTCATTAGCCACGAAGCGACAACGCCAGTGGTCTGTACAAAATGTTTCATCCAGTCCTTGTGGATATACCTTTACCCCTCTATTGGTGATCATTTTAAGCTTCAAGTCAGGCC
The DNA here is from genome assembly GCA_964521065.1 of uncultured Bacteroidia bacterium. Taxonomy (GTDB): domain Bacteria; phylum Bacteroidota; class Bacteroidia; order J057; family J057; genus CAYVAP01. The sequence continues at coordinate 17,167 of CAZFPQ010000021.1, forward strand.
CTGCTAGTTGGTCCAGGCTTTCTCCAATTTCTTGAGGATTATCTCCCGCCCAGTCTACGAACAGGTCTACTCCTAATAGTTGCTTTTTTACCTTGGGGCGCTCGTAAGTAGGAACCTTAATCTGAGCAGCCTGAGGATTAGGTCTTACCCAGCCTAAGTCTGAAGAGACACTTTCTAGGCGATCAATCACTGCTTCTGTAAATTCCTGGCTGCCTACTTTCTTGACACTAAACCCATCTCGGTAAATGTCTGCCGTATGTATGCCATCTTCTATGGTCTGGGTCCAGGCTTTCTCAATCCGTTTTGCCGCTTGATTTTGTCCGATGTGATGGAGCATCATGACGGCAGCTTGCATGAGGCCAGAGGGATTGGCGATGTTTTGACCTGCAATGTCAGGGGCGGAACCATGGATGGCTTCAAACATAGCCACTTCAGATCCAATATTAGCCGATCCACATAAGCCTACCGAGCCCAGCATTTCTGCGGCGATGTCAGAGACAATGTCTCCATATAAATTCGTGGTGACAACTACGTCAAATTGCTCAGGGCGACGAGCCAAACGGGCAGCACCAATGTCGATGATGGAATGCTCTTTGGCTATGTCTGGGTATTCTTGACCAATCTCATCAAAGACCCGGTGGAATAGTCCATCGGTTTGCTTCATGATATTGTCTTTGCTCATGCAGGTCACTTTTCTGCGGCCATTTACCCGTGCATATTCAAAGGCATATCGGATGATTCGCTCGCAACCAGGGCGGGTAATCAGCTTGAGGCATTGCTCTACATCGATGGTTTGGCGGTGCTCGATCCCCGCATATAGATCTTCCTCATTTTCCCTTACGATGACCATGTCGGCCCGCTGGATGGGGGTATCAATATACGGATAGTATGATTTAACAGGTCTAATGTTTGCATAAAGACCCAAGCTCTTTCTGAGGGTCACATTAAGGCTCTTGTATCCCCCGCCTTGTGGGGTGGTGATGGGAGCTTTGAGTAATACTTTTGCTTCACGGATGGCATCCCATGCAGATTGGTCTATCCCAGAGCTAATCCCCTGTTGGTAGACCGAATGTCCAAGGTTGACAGGTACCCAATCAAGCTCTACGCCGGCCTTGTTTAGCAGGTGAAGGGTAGCGGACATGATCTCTGGGCCAATTCCATCGCCCTGGGCGACAGCAACTTTGGTTTTGACAATAGAAGTATGCATCAATTAAATGGTAGTAATGCTATCATTTTAGTTATGATTAATAACGGTAAATGATTAGAAAGGTTTTGTATAAAAATAACTTTTATAAAAAATCGCTTATTGTGACCTGATTTTGCCTATGAACTCTCCTCTACCTTCTCAGTTTTCTGAGCGTATACGGTCCCGTCTTGGTAAAGAGTACGATGCTTTCCAGTCTGCTCTGACGGAAGCTGTACCAGTTAGCATTCGCCTCAACTCTAAAAAACTAAGCCAAGCACCCGCGCTGGAACCTGTGCCTTGGGCCCAGACAGGCTATTACCTACCTCATCGTCCTGTTTTTACCCTTGATCCTTGGTGGCATGCTGGAGCCTATTATGTACAGGAGGCGAGTTCTATGCTCTTAGAGCAGGTCATTCTTCAGCTACTTCCTTCTGATGAGCCCTTAGTGGTAGTTGATTTGTGTGCAGCTCCTGGAGGAAAGTCTACTCATCTTGCTGAATTGTTGCCTCAGGGCAGTCTCTTGATCAGCAATGAGGTGATCAAGTCCCGCGCCAATATCTTATCCGAAAATCTCCAGAAATGGGGAAATCTTGGTAGCATCGTAACCCAAAATGACCCCAAAGATTTCCAAGCACTACAGGGTAAGGTGGATTTACTCGTTGTCGATGCGCCTTGTTCTGGTGAAGGCTTGTTTCGCAAAGATCCTAAATCCATAGCTGAGTGGTCTCCCTCTCATTTGCAATTGTGTAGCTCGCGGCAGCGGAGAATTCTCATGGATGCCTGGAATGCCCTTCGTCCAGGGGGACTTTTAATCTACAGTACCTGCACCTTCAATCCTGAGGAAAACGAAGAGAACATCCGCTGGCTCGTCCACGAAAATGGGTGCGAAAGCATGGCCATAGACCTGGATTCAAGCTGGGGCTTCGAATCGATTTCTTTAGGTAAAGTTCAGGGCTATTACGCCCTACCACACCGGGTAAAGGGGGAGGGCTTTTTTTTGAGTGTGGTTCGAAAAGTAGGGGAGGAGGGAACCAAAAGAGAAAAAATGGGTCGCAATAAGCACTTTCAAAAGCTGGGCAAAGGCAAACGTTCAGATTATGAACCTTATTTACTGGATACCGAAAGCATAGATCTATGGCGAGTAGGGCACAGAATTCAAGCCTTCCCTAAAGGTTTTGACCCGCTTATCTATACACTCCTTGAGCACTTTAAAGTCATACAGGGGGGATTAAGCCTTGGGGAGATGAAAGGAAAGGATTTTCGACCTTCCGCAGCTTTGGCTCTCAGTCAGAGCTTACATCCAGAAGCATTTCCTACTCATCATTTAGATTTAGAGCAAAGTCTGCGTTTTTTAGCCCGGGAAAGTTTAGGGAAGCTCGACTCCAAAGGATGGGGGCTGGTTGACTTTCAGGGGGTTCGACTTGGCCTAATTAAAGCATTGGGGCAGCGGAGTAACAATTACCATCCATTGCCTTGGAAAATTCGGATGAACCTAGACGTTCACCAAGGAAGTGACCATAGCTTAGGAAAGTATTTCTAATTATGTAAGCAGTAGGGGCAATGTTAGGGCTAACAAAACAAAGACAGGGGGAGATTGGTATTATTTATCATAACAGGATGTTCCATCCCTTCCTCACCCATAATTGCACCGAATAATATGACTACCCACGAAGACTTGAATCTGCATTCCTCCGACCTTGAGCCTCAAGTAAAAAAGACCATCTCTAGGCTTTATCAAATTGAGTCGAATCTAACTAAGCGCCGCAACGACTTAGTGGATCAACTGGCCGCCCTAGAAGATGAAATAAAGCAAGTAATAGCGAAGCGGGAAGAGATCTCTAATCAATTCAAAAAGACCCAGGGCACAGAAGCTTCCGATGCGGACCAAGCAGCCTTACATAATCTTCTTGGGCAAGCAAATGAGCAATCAGGTGTTTTAGCCTCTCAGGCTGGAGATTCCATCACGGCTCTTACTCAAAACCTAGCCAATTGGGCTGACCAGGCTGCGGAAGCAGGAAAAGCTACTTGGAATAATATCAAGGGCAGCATTCAAATTCCGGGTATTGCTACGAATAACAGCGGTGCTGACCCCAAGGAACTCTATCTCAAGCAAGCCAATCAAGCGGTCAATGATTTGGGGCATCGCATCAGCGTATTAGAAGACGAAATAAATTCAGCCACCGCTGAGGCAAAGAAGGAGCTCAAGAAGAAGCAAGCAGCCTTAAAAACCAAGCAGAAAGACCTCAAGGCTGAGCTTGAAAAGCTGCGGGAAGCAGGCGACGAGGCTTGGGATGAGCTAAAAGCCAACATCGAAAAGATGGTGAACGATGCGATTTAAAATCAATTAATTTGGTTTACCTCCATAAATCGGGTGGAAGGCATATCTGTCTTCCACCCGATTTTTATTTTGTAGGCAAGGTGGTTATTTTATGAACAGGAGAATCTGAGAAAAGCCAGAAATAGTTATCAATCTGACCAGCTGATTCTGAATTAATTATTCCTGGCTGCTTTCGGCTCATCTACTTGAACGAATAGGTTTTACTACTACTTCATGTCAAAGGAACCCATAAAAGAGGCGACCGCTTTACCCGTCGATCTCAAAAAAAAGCGATACCGAGACCTCACACCAGAAGAACTCACCCAAGCAATAGAGGCTAATAAAGCAGAACTGGCTAAGCACTTCGACGTGGATTTTATGCGCAGCCTCAATGCTGAGATTTGCCAACTCCTAAATGTATACTTTCGACCCGAATACGTGGGATTCGATCAAATGCCCGAGCGGGTTGAAGACGATCGCCCTCTGATTTTTGCCAGCAACCACTCTGGCATGGCTTTTCCCTGGGATGCCATCATCTTTGGCGCAGGGCTTTTTGATAAACACAACTACGAGCTTAAGAACTTATTCCGAGCTTTGGCGGCACCCATGCTTTCGGCCAGTGACCTGATGAATCCATTTTTGCTGAGGGATTTATGGAAAAGGGTCGGGGCCGTAGATGCCACTGGACTGAATTTTGAAACCCTTATGAATCAGGCGGAGACCAATGTGCTGGTCTACCCCGAAGGCGTTCCCGGTATCGGGAAAGGGTTTAACCGCAAGTACCAGCTACAAACCTTTAGTACTTCGCTGATTAGGATGTCTATCAAATACCGGACAGACATTGTTTGGATCTCCTGTGTCAATGGAGAGTGGATCAATCCCTACTCCTACGCATCTAAGTGGCTTAACCGTCAGATGAATAAGTTGGGAATCCCCTATCTGCCGGTGGCCCTGCAGACACCCTTGCTTTTGGTCCAGCCTTGGCTGTTTTATTATGCCCTTCCCGCCAAGCTCACCTACGTGAGAGGAGCTAGGTTCAAACCTTATGAAATGGTGGGAGACCGAAATTTAGATGATTTGTCTCATGATGAAATCAGGGCCATTCGCGATCAAATTCAACTGAAGGCACAGGCAGAATTGGATCAGGCGGTAAAGGGATACGGACAAAAGCCCTATCGCTGGGGTGAACTGGGGCGAAACTTACGCAAGCACTGGAGAACTTTGCCCTACTGGACCCCCATTGGTTGGCCACATTTATTTACCGAGTACGATCGTCGGTATTATTCTGAAGAAGAAGCTCCTCGTGACGTGGTAAGAGGATGGTTTAAATTTTGGCGCATCATTTGGCACAACCCCATCGTTCTGGCTTATTTCATCCCCGTATTTGGCTGGATTCCTATTATCTGGAAGGGAATGAAAGGGCGACGTAAAGTCCAGGCCTGGACAGGTAGCAAAGCCTAGAAAAAATAGAGAGGAAGCAAATTCGATTCTGAGAGAATAGGAGATGCTGGATCTCTGAAGGTTGAACTTATGCCCTAACGCTTTCTTGTGAGTGGTTAAACTTGCAAACCATGGACTTGCCTTAGTATTTTGGAGCTAAGGAACACTCGAAAAATAAATTATGCCTTTTTGCTTGGCCTTTTGCCCCGTCTCTTCGTCACTGGCTCAGCAGTGGGCCCCTTAATCCCACTGCTTCGCTCCTCAGCTCCGACAGGTCGGAATCTTGACTCACTAAGGTCGGTTTTCCTTCCTTGGTCTGGAACAAAATTCCTCCGCAAAATCAACATGTTATTTTTTTCGCATTCCTAAGCTTTACCTAATTCAATTTTACATGATACGATCCCTTCAAATCCTAGGAGGACTGATTTTGATTTGCCTGCTTAGTCTGGCGATGGTTTTTCCTCTCGGATGGACTTCAAGCATAACCGACTCCGTAAAGGAGCAGTTGCCCTCACTGGTTGAATTTTACCATGACTTACATGCTCATCCTGAACTTTCTTTGCGGGAGAGTAAAACCGCCAAAAAACTCAGTGATGAAATGCAACGCTTAGGGTTTGAGGTGACCCAAGGAGTCGGTGGGACGGGTATCGTAGCCACTTTGCGAAATGGTGAAGGACCGACTATCCTGATCCGAACGGACATGGATGCGCTTCCGATCACGGAGCGCACAGGCTTGGAATATGCCAGTACCTTAACAGACGTTACGGACGCCGGTCAAGAAAGTGGTCTTATGCACGCATGCGGTCACGATATGCACATGACTGTTTGGACAGGGACCGCGAGAACCCTAGTAGAAATGAAGGATCAATGGTCAGGAACCCTGATGATGATTGGCCAGCCTGCGGAGGAAATTGGAGCGGGAGCCAAAGCCATGATTGAAGATGGCCTTTATCAGCGCTTTGGGGTGCCCGATTATGGCATAGCCCTTCATTGTGCAGCTAGCTTAGAAGCGGGTAAGATTAGCTTTGCCAAAGGCTACGCCATGGCCAATGTGAATTCGGCAAAGTTGACCGTCTACGGCCAAGGAGGCCATGGGGCCTATCCCCATGCAACCATCGACCCTGCGGTATTAACATCCATGATTGTGATGGACCTGCAGACCATCGTCAGTCGAAATGTGAAACCTACCGATGCCGCCGTAGTTACGGTGGGATCTATACATGGAGGAACGGCCGGCAACATCATTGGAGATAAGATGGAGCTCCAATTGACTTTGCGCTCATATAAGGAAGAGGTAAGGACCATGCTGATTCGCCGTATCGAGGAAATTGCCAATGGCAATGCGGCTGCCATGGGATTACCTGAAGAGTTATATCCCAAACTGGAGGTCAAGCCCATCATGACTCCCGCTGTTTACAATGAACCCACCATGATCGATTTGCTCCAGCCTACCTGGGTTGAAATCCTCGGAGGGGAAAATGTCATCGAGTCTGAGTCCGTCATGGGGGGAGAAGACTTTGGTCGCTATGGATTGACCGAAGAAGATGTTCCCATCACCATGTTTTGGCTTGGTACAGTAGAGCAGGATCGGAAACAAGCAGTTGCAGACGCTGGAGAGAAGTTGCCAGGATTGCACTCCCCATTTTATTATCCTGACCCTGAAAAAACCATAGAGACGGGTGTGACTGCTATGAGTCGTGCGGTTCTAGAACTAATGGCTCAGTAAGAGGCTGTTTGGATGTTGAGTTTACGGCCAAAACTTGTCTTGCCACGAGTACTTGGGATTAAGGGCCCCAAGTAGGAGTCTGACCGCGCCGATTTTTCTCGAAATAGCTCGCTATTCTTCAAAAAATCTGCTTGTCAGAACCAAAAAATCCAGCGTTTGGGCTCGAAACACCCAAACCCAAACAACCTCTAAGGTATTTGGCTCTTGTCATGCTTTTCAATGAAGCGGCCAATCAGTTGACCTGATTGGCCGCTAACCTAAATTCAAGCCAGTCGAATATGGCAATCTCTTGGCTATCTTGTGGACGATGGAATACTAGGTAGATATCATGCTGGCCACTAAAGGGCTTAAAGTCGAGGCTGGCAGTTCTCCAAATATCGGGTCGTCCGCTAGGAAGGGAAATTCTTCCCAGCTCAGGCCCCTTTGCATGGTCAAGGTGGAGGGAGACATCGCCTCCTGCTCTCGGTAGATATCGGAGAATGAGTCGCTCAAGGTCGCGCCCATCAATGGCACGGAAGGCCATGAAGGCTTGTTCGCTGGCTCCATATTGGACGGCAAGATTGCGATTAGGGCCCCACATGCCACTGCTCATCCAGGGGGAAGCTAAATCTGCGTCTTCAGCTTGTAAACGCGGATTTCGGAGTACCAAAATGGATCGCGTAGATAGGGGGGGGAGGCTATCTGTTCCTCCATCTGTATAAGAAGCAGCAAGTAGGTAAGCTCCTGAAGGAGAAGTGTTTGATGAAGTGGATACCACACCTTCAAGGCCTATTTTCTGACCTGAGGCGGCAGGGTTACTTAGAGAGAGAATATATTGGGCCATGGCCTTGGTATCAGCCAAAGACAATTGTGGATGGGCCGCCATGATTCGTTCTCCCCAATTTCCATTGCCTCCCTTGATGATTTTTTTGGCTAAATAATCCTCGGCTCCAGGTTTACTCCGATACCGCTCTGATATTTCCAGGTAGCTTGGTCCCACAGACACCTGATCCATCGCATGACATGTCTTGCAATCGCTGTTACGGATTTGCATCAAGCCTTGGTAAAAGCGCGGATCTCCCTGAGGTATTTGCCCTTCGCCAAGCATCAGTTCTAAGTCATGCCCATCACTCACATAGACCCACTTTACTTCACTCCGAGTAGCATCTATCCCGCCATTCGATTCATCTTCGGGATCATTTATTTCCACCGAATAACTCGTTTGACGCTTGGGTAGGAAAAAACTTCGGTTACCATGATAGGTGATAGCAACTTTCGGTGGTGCATTGCCTACTCGAATTTCAGCCTCGGCAACGGCGGTATCCCCTGATTGGTCTACAATAAGAAGCTTTGGATGATAGACCCCAGGATGCTCAAAAGTATGGCAAATCTCTATGCCGCTGTCTTCTATTGCCTCATTTTCAAGCATCCAATAATATGTAAGGGCGGTATCTTGCGGATCATAGTCATAGGAGTAATAGGCCGATAGGTTCACCGGGTGCGGAGCCGCTCCGTCTGGATGATCAACAAATAATTCTGGTACGGGAAGGCGGTTGCCTGCTGCATATTCTACTTTGACCAGTCGAGCATCTGGGTTGTTGAAAAAGTAGTTTTGACCATATTCCAACAAGTAGAGACTGCCGTCAGGGCCAAATTCTAGATCAATTGGCTTACTCATCTCAAAATCTGGCAAGAATGGCTCGATTTGATTTAGATTTCCTTGCTCATCGAAGCTTGCCAATTTGATCCAAGATCTGGCCCATTCATACATGAACAGCTTTCCTTCATAATACGCCGGAAGGGCATTGTCTGAATCAAGGGTGTCGTGGAGAGCTTTTCTATAAACAGGACCGGCCATGGAAGATCTGGAACCCGTACCGAGCATGGGAAAGGAATCACTAAGGGCATAGGGATACCAAATCATGGCCTTTTGCGCGGGAGGAAGCTGCTGATTTCCTGTATTAAAGGGAGAGTTGTTTACCGGCTGTATGGGATTGAAAAATGCCCCTATGGTATCCTTGCTAAAATCTCTATCTGGGTATGCCCGGTTATCACCAATGAAGTAAGGCCAACCAAAATTTCCAGCTTGGCGGGCCTGATTCCATTCGTCGTAGCTACGAGGCCCATATCGGCTAGAATCACCTACGTCAGGACCGACGTCTCCCCAATACAAATATCCAGTTTGATGATCTACTGAAAACCGGAAGGGGTTGCGGCAACCCATGGCATAAATCTCAGGACGACCTGCATTCCCATCAGGAGGGAATAGATTGCCAGGAGGGATGCTATACCCTGAGTCAGTCAGAGCAATGCGGAGGATCTTCCCTCTCAGGTCATGGGTATTGCCAGATGATTTTTGTGCGTCGAAGGGCCCTCGGCCGGGACGCTCATCTATGGGCGTATAGCCATCAGACTCTTTGGAACTGGTATTGTCCCCTGTCGATAACCACAGGTAACCATTTGGACCAAACATAACCGATCCCCCTGAGTGGCAGCAAGTCTCGCGTTGTACCTCGACTTCTAGAATGAGTTGTTCACTTTCTCTCACCAAGGAATCTCCCAGAAGGCTAAATCGCGACAAGGTTTGAGGTCGATCGCAATCAGATCCCGGTGAATAGTATAGATAAATATATCCGTTGAGAGCAAAATCCGGATCTTGGGTAAGGCCTAGCAAGCCATCTTCATAATTTCCAGAGGTACATACGTCGAAGGTGTAGAGGGTCTTGGTCTTCTCTTCTTTAGGAATGTAAAGCTTCATCCTTCCTTTGCGCTCTATAAACAAAACCCGGCCATCTGGAAGTATGGTCATTTCCATGGGCTCATCTACATCTTGATCTTCAAGGACCTTGATGGTAAAGCGGCTGTCTTGGGGGGCTTCAGGAGTCTTGCTTTGTTGGTAGTCGTAGGAATTGTTACCGATAAGGTAGTTGACGCTCCTCTGAAGTTGAGTGGTCCATCCCTCCTGGAGAAAAAAACTATTGGCAGAATCTATGCGGACTATTCGTCCTCCTTGATAGGGATAAGTATTCAGCAGTGAGTTAGAGTTCTTGCGTGCTTCTGGGGGAAGGTCGGCTACTTGGTGGATAAGTTTCTCTTCCTGGGAAACAAGAGAATCAACAGAGCGCCAAGTAATCATCTGCTGCCACCAAGGCCAGTCTAGGCGATTCCTGAGCTGGTTTTGAATGGCCATGATTCCACCGCCCGCTTGAAGGTAGCGAACCAAGTGGTTTTGATAAACGGGAGACCAGAGATGAAGGGGCCAGCCTACTAAAATGACACTGCCATAAGAATTTAAGGTGTCAGCTAAGAGAAAGCCTGGGTTTGAGCTGGTGTCAATGGTCCAATAGCCGGTATCACTGAGGGGACATAGGGCTGAAATAATTTGTTGAAAATGGGCTGAGTCCGCATCCGGCCCTTTTAGAATCAAAACTTCTTGACTTACCCGCTGGATCAATGATGAGGATTGATGAGGCCCACAGGCAGATAAAAAGAGGAGAGTAATGCTAAAAATTAGATAGCGCATGAGGAATAGTAATCGCTTTACCCTCTAAAATACAGAGCCCCAATCAATTTGAAACAATTATCCCTGCGTAAAAAGGAGGAGGAAAGCTTTCATTTTTGCGTGGGACATGTTTCAAGCTGGTTGAGAATGAGAGATCTCCCTAGTAAATGAAATAGGAACCCCCCATGGGAGGTTCCTAGATATGAATTAGTCAGTATTCACTTTAAGCCTATAGGTGAATCACTTCCCCATAAGCAGCAGCGGCTGCTTCCATGACTGCCTCAGACATGGTTGGGTGGGGGTGAACGCCACTGATGATTTCATGCCCAGTTGTTTCAAGTTGGCGGGCCATGACAACCTCTGCGATCATATCGGTTACGTGATCGCCAAGCATATGGGCTCCTAGCAACTCGCCATACTTGGCATCAAAGATTAACTTCACGAAGCCATCTTTTTTGCCAGAGGCGGTAGCCTTTCCAGATGCAGAAAAAGGAAACTTACCTACTTTCAACTCATAGCCCTGCGCCTTTGCTTCAGCCTCGCTCATCCCAACACTAGCCACTTCAGGAACCGTGTATGTACAACTGGGGATATTTCCATAGTCGATTGGTTCGACGTCTAGTTTGGCAATTTTTTCTACACAGCGGATACCTTCGTGAGAAGCTACGTGGGCCAAGGCTGGGCCAGGTGTCATGTCTCCAATGGCGTAGATTCCCTCTACGTTGGTGCGGTAAAACTCATCTACCAGTACCTTGCCACGCTCGGTTTGAATACCGAGATTACCCAATCCCAGCTCTTCCATGTTGGCGACCACCCCTACAGCAGATAGCAAAATGTCCGCTTCGAGGGTTTCTTCACCTTTCTTGGTTTTGATGCTTGCCACTACTCCTTTCCCTGAGGTATCTACCCCGGTAACTTCAGTGCTGGTCAAGATCTTCATGCCTTTCTTCTTGTAAATGCGGGCCATCTGATTAGAGATTTCCTCATCTTCACGAGGAAGGACACGGTCGAGGTATTCCACAATGGTTACTTCGGTACCCATGGTGTGGTAGAAGTAGGCAAACTCCATCCCAATTGCCCCAGAACCTGCCACAATCATGCTTTTGGGTTGCTTCTCTAAGGTCATGGCTTTGCGGTAGCCAATGACTTTTTCATTATCAATGGGCATGCTGGGTAGGCTACGTGCCCGCGCGCCGGTGGCCAGGATGATGTGCTTGGCACTGTAGGAGGTGCTTTTTCCTTCCGGATCGCTTACCACCACTTTTTTCTCAGGGGAAAGCTTGCCATGACCAACCAAAACATCAATTTTATTTTTACGCATCAGGAAGTTGACTCCTTTGCTCATGGTATCGGCCACGCCGCGGCTTCTTGCGATGACCTTGGGGAAGTCGTGGGTAGCCTTGGTAACCTTCAAACCATAATCCTGCGCATGGTTCAAGTAGTCCATGACCTCGGCGCTTTTCAGCAAGGCTTTGGTGGGGATACAACCCCAATTGAGGCAGATTCCACCTAACTCTTCTCGTTCTACCACGGCAGTTTTCATGCCTAACTGGGATGCTCGGATCGCAGCAACGTAGCCACCGGGGCCACTGCCTATTACGATCAGGTCGTATTCGTTTGCCATAATTTATCTGTGATTGAGATGCTCTGACTAGGCCGCAAAATTAGGAAAAATTTAGGGAGGGAAAAGTCGGGGTGAAAATGAGCTTTTTTGTTAGGAAAAGCAGATGTACTTATCCATGTAGGGCCGTGCCAATTACTGTCTGTTTTATTTGGTTTTGGAGCCGGATCTTAGCTTCAACTACCTGGATCGCTATGACAAGATGCTGAATTTATTCAATCGGATTACCAATTACTTTTTACCTGACTTTCCATTTGAAGGAGGGGACGGGGCCAAAGCTTTACGGAAATACCGTTTCTTGCTGGCCTCAAATCTCCTTTCGGCATTTTTGGCCATCAGCATTCCTATTCTCTCCTTTTTCATCATTCGTAAACCAGATATTTCAGATGTCATCGCCTTGGGATTTGGTATCCTTTTGTTGCTAAACCTACTTCTACTCAAGCGAGGGTACTCTTATCATCGAGTTGCGATATTGAGCTACGTTGAACTAGGTATCCTCATGGGGAGCCTCAACTTGCTATTGGGTGGCCTAACGGCCCCTACGGTTCTGTTTATGGTTTTCTGGCCCATGACAACCACGTTTATTATTGGCCGCAAGGCGGGTTTGTGGACGTTCACCTTGGTGGCCCTGTTTTTTGCGTTACTTTGGTTTGGTGATGAAACCATCCAGGAGTTTAGCCTGGTACATGGCCAGCTGTACCAGAATATATTTCTTATTTGCGCAATCTTAGCCTTGGTTTTTGGGGTGTCCATCGCCTACAGTTACGAACGCTTTCAAGCCCAATACACGGAGGAGACACAGAATCTACTGCGACAATTATCTCAAGTGGGAGAGGAGTTGAGACGCGCCAAGGAAGAAGCAGATGCTGCTAACCAAGCCAAAAGTGCCTTTCTGGCTACCATGAGTCATGAGATCCGAACGCCCCTCAATGGAGTGATTGGCATGGCAGGATTGGTCATGGACACTCGATTGGATGAAGAGCAATCTGAAATGGTGGACACCATTCGAAAGAGCGGGGATAACTTGCTGACAATCATCAACGATATTCTTGACTTCTCGAAGATTGAAGCAGGAAAAGTGGAGCTGGAGGAATACCCTTTTGACCTGAGAGAATCGCTAGAGGATTGCCTCGAATTATTGGCTCCCCAAGCCTTCACTAAAGGGCTAGAGTTGTTGATGGAAATGCCCCCTCAAATACCTCAATGGGTGCAGGGGGATCAGACCCGCTTGCGTCAGATAGTCATAAATCTGCTTGGTAACGCCATTAAATTTACTAAGCAAGGGGAAGTGTTGATGACTTTGTCTTTGATTCAAGCCCATGATCAAGACTTGATGTTGCAGTTTGCGGTCAAGGATACGGGTATTGGCATCCCCTCCGATCGCCTCGACCGCTTATTTATGTCCTTTAGCCAAGTAGACAGTTCTACTACCCGAAAGTACGGAGGTACAGGACTTGGGCTAGCGATCAGCAAAAAACTCAGCCAACTGATGGGAGGAGATTTGTGGGTTGAGAGTGAACTTGGAGTCGGGAGTACATTTTATTTTCAAGTCACTTTACGGCCTAGTAGCAAACAAGGAGCAAGCGATGAATTATTTGCCTCTCTGCAGGATCAGAAAATATTGATCTTGGACGACCATCCTATCAACCGCAAAATCCTATCTGGTCAGGTCCAGAAATGGGGTTTAAAACCCATTCTAGCGAATTCTGGACCCAAGGCCTTAGTAGATCTAGAAGAGCATGATGAGCTATGTTTGGCTCTGGTGGATCTACAAATGCCGGAGATGGATGGGTGGACATTTGCACGTCAAGCAAAAACAGTCAGACCTGGCCTTCAAATGATCATGCTTAGTTCTGCCGGTGTGGGATATGGAGACGAGGAACAATCCAATTTATTCGCTGCAAGACTTAATAAGCCGATACGGGAGTCAAATCTACGAGCTGTGATTGCCCATCTTGATAGGTCAGATGATCAACGAGCGAATTCAAAAGACGCTCCCAAAATTGATAAACCTCAAAATTTAGCCAGAGATTTTCCCCTAAAGATTCTTCTGGCAGAAGACAATTTGGTCAATCAGAAGGTCGCTACCCGTATGCTCCACTTACTGGGGTATCGGATAGATGTAGTGGGTAATGGCAAGGAAGCCGTAGAGGCGGTGAACAGACAACCCTATGACCTCCTCTTGATGGACATCCAAATGCCTGAAATGGACGGGTTGGAAGCCTGCAAACGTATTCGTGAGACCCTTGCTCCGTCAAGACAGCCGTTCATAGTTGCTCTGACTGCTAATGCCATGGCAGGAGACCGCGAGAAATACTTGAGCCACGGGATGGATGATTATTTAAGCAAACCCATTAAGCGGAGAGAGTTACATCAACACCTATCTCATTGGGCTAAAAAGCTGCATGTGCTGAATCAGAAATAAGCAGTTTTACAGCAAATCAGGGGAAAAACGAGGTGTGATTTTTCCCAAATAGGATTCCAACTATAAAATAAACCATTTCATAATATGGCCAGTTTGTCATGGGTAACATCTATTTTGCACCTTTGAATACCGCTATTAACTGACCTTCATGGAACGTATTGCATCCTACGCACTGAATCACTTGTCTTACCGCCGTATCCTCAGCCGCGAGGTCCAGATTGGAGATGTCCCCGTAGGTGGCACCAATCCCATTCGAATCCAGTCGATGACCACTACTGATACCATGGATACTCTGGCCACGGTAGAGCAGACCATTCGCATGGTAGAGGCTGGCTGTGAGTACGTTCGGATTACGGCCCCCAGCAAGAAGGAAGCCCATAATCTCGCTGAGATTAGGAATGAATTACATCGAAGGGGAGTGAAGGTCCCTTTGGTAGCAGACATTCACTTCACCCCAAATGCGGCAGAAATAGCCGCTAGAATTGTAGAAAAGGTGCGGGTTAACCCGGGTAATTACGCAGATAAAAAGCGGTTTGAGAACATCGATTATACGGATGTCTCTTATCAAAGCGAACTACAAAGGATCTATGACCGCTTTAGCCCCCTGGTAAAGATATGTAAAGAAGAAGGGACAGCCATGCGGATTGGCACCAACCATGGATCTTTATCCGACCGCATTCTGAGCCGCTATGGTGATACTCCTAAGGGGATGGTGGAATCAGCCATGGAATTCGTGCGAATTTGTGAAGACCATGGCTTTCAAAACCTGGTTATCTCTATGAAGGCCTCAAATCCGCAGGTCATGGTGCAGGCCTACCGGATGCTAATGGAAGATATGCTGCGAAGGGGGGTGGTGTATCCGATGCACTTAGGGGTGACCGAAGCTGGAGAAGGGGAAGATGGTCGGGTTAAGTCAGCTTTGGGGATTGCGACACTACTGATGGATGGCATCGGGGATACAGTCCGCGTATCTCTTACGGAAGAGCCAGAACATGAAATGCCTGTGGCTGATTTTCTGGTCAAGCATTACGTAAATCAGGCCAACTCCCTTCAGTATACCGAGCCTTCAGGAAAGGAGATCGAGGCCCTTAAGCTGCCTTTTGATCCCTTGAGCTTTGCCCGTAAAGCGTCTGAAGAGGTAGAAAACCTAGGGGGAGATCAGGTGCCACGGGTAGTTGCTGACCTCCGGAATCAAGTCGAGCGACCCGCAGATCTCAAACCGATAGGTTACACCTACATTGAGTTACTGGATAAGTACAACTTCTCAGACATTGCAGCAGACTTTGCCTACTTCGGTGCGCAGGTCCCTCCTTTTGAACTCCCAGGCGGATTAAAACGGATTTACGATCATGCTGCTTGGCGTATGCTGGGCGATCACAACGTGAATTTTCCCTATTTCGACGACGTGGAGGCTTGGTTACAAACAGAAGAAAAAAGTGAGACCCTAAATTTTGTGAAGGTTAGCCGTCAGCAAATCGATTTGGTATTAGCCAATCCAGGGGCTTTCACTCAAGTTGCCTTCCTCTTATATTCTCAGGAAGTACTTCCTACCTATGATCTGCGCTATCTCAGTTATCGCTTGCTCAATGCTGGCTTCAATCAACCTCGGATAGCTTGGCTTGGTCTGAGTGGGGACTTTAGCTATTTTGATAATGAGCGGTATTCAGATGATGTTCGGATCAGTCACGAGGCTCAAACCCAATTATCCCTTTCTGCCAATGGATCCAGCTTGCTGGTAGATGGTTTACTCGATGGCCTTTGGATGGATCAAGCAGATGACTGTCGCATTCGTACTGCCTTTGGGATGCTGCAACTTTCTCGTCTTCGCATTACTAAGACTGAATACATCTCCTGTCCTTCTTGTGGCCGGACACTATTCGACTTACAAGAAACCACGGCCCGCATTCGCCAACGAACCGAACATCTCAAAGGCGTTAAAATCGGGATCATGGGCTGTATTGTGAATGGCCCGGGTGAGATGGCGGATGCTGACTATGGCTATGTAGGTACGGGACCCGGCAAGATCTCCCTTTACCGAGGCCAAGAGGTCGTGAAGCGCAATGTCAAAACAGCGGAGGCAGTGGATGCCCTCATTGACTTGATTCGTGAGGATGGAAAGTGGCTAGAACCTGCGGGGGTGGAGATGGCTGGGTAGAATTAACTTAGCTGGACTTTGGCCATTTTGAAACGGATGAAAACCTTCCTTGAAGACCTGAATACGCTTATATTTAATTTTTCAACTTCATAAGCTTAGGCTGATTAATTTAAGGCTAGATTCTGGGTAGCCTAAGGTAAGCTTGTGGGGGCGTTGGGCTGCATTTGGAGGACGGGGCGGCTTAGCAGGCGGGCCTAACATGCAGAAGTTTTTGGCCTACCTTTTTTTAAAAAAGGTAGGTCTCGCGGATCGGAGATTCCGGGAATCGGAAAGGCGACACCGCTATGGGTTATGACCAGCATTTTGGCCAAAGTCCAGCTAATAACAAAGAAGGAGTCTGAGTCCACGTGCTCAATCGGAGGTGGGCCTCAGCCAGCGGTCTAATCGTCCAGCGGCGTGTAATCCTGAACCTAAGCTACTCCACAATCCGAGCACCCATACGGCGGTGTAGCCATGGTCTAATTGGTAGCTCAAGCTATGTGGTATACTTGGAACGGAGAGGAGAAAAATGCCAAGAACGGCCATTAGACCTGCTCCCGCTTGCAAATAGAGTAGGTAGTGAATGGTTTCTGACCAATAATTTTGAGGCAAAAGCAAGGTAAGCCCCCAAAATAGAGAGACTAGGAAGATGATGGCCAACAAAAAACCTACTCCAGGCTCAGCCAAAATCCAGTCTGAGAGAAACTCTGGTTTCTGTAGAGTTTCCGAGCTTCCGTGAAGGTAATGCTGTTGATATTGACGTTGCCAAAGCGGGAATGCCACGCACAAACTGGCTAAAAAACCAGTGCTTAGAGCTAAGAAAAAGCGGATATATGGGGAGGGGCGTAGCATATTTTTTCTACGCTAAATTTGGCTAAAAGGTGTCAAAGAATCTTTCCTTTTTGATCCGAAACTTTACAGCTTTCTAAAACATAAATCTTAAAAGTTGGCATGAGCCCAGCTAGGGGAAAATGCGTCTTGCTCTTACCTAATCCTTGGGGCCAGAATGCAAGTCTACTTGGTTGAATAAGGGTAGGGATGCAGAAAAAGTAAGAGGAAAAAGGGGCGCCGGGAACACAGCTGATCTCTTCGCTCAGGACCATAACCTCCAATTAGGTGCAATAATTCTGTTTAAAAACGTACGTCCTCCAACACCAATTAACTCTTTCAGACCTCTATTTCTTTCACCACTTGACCTCCTGAATGGACCACCTTCTAACTTCTTACTAGGTTTCAGATTGGATATGGGCAAGGTGTCTGGGCCAGTCACTCGGAACCACTCCTTCAATCCCATATGCCTGGAGACGAGTAGCTAAAAAGTTGGCAGTAATTGGATCTTGCACGAGGCGTTGTACCATCGGGGTCCAGTCCTCTAATGTATATTGAGGACTTAGGTGAGGTTTGGCATGATTAAGCTGCTGATTGAGGTAGTCCCATCGATCCATGAGCCTGCCCAATATCCATTTGCAGGTTGGGTAGGGCAATAAGTCTTGAGCCAATGCATCGGCTAATCGATGATAAACCCGATAGTAGGCGGACCAGACTTCATCTTCCCATGGCTCCCAGTCATTCCAATGGTTTAGCAATCCTATTTGTACCCCTTCGTACCAGCCTAGGAGTACGAGGAAGGCATTGGGCCAATCTCTTTGTGACTGCCAGCGACTGCATTCGTCCTTGAATGGCTGGAAGGCCTTGCCGATTTGATAGCTAAGGCTTGATTCGCCTGCTTCCCAGGTCGGAGACTCTTCTTCCCCCTCGGCCGCATCCTCAAGATCCATGAGGGATGTGAGATCGATTTGTCCTAGAGCATCTGTTACCGCTTTTTGCACTCGATTTAAATCTACCCGTAATATCGGGGTTTCTGTCCCTGCTAAATAGCGGAGCCAAGCGTGCTGAAGTTCGGGCTGCTTACGTAAAGCTTGGACCAAGAATCCGGTCTTCTGACCTTGGGTTGCCTGAGCTAAGCTCGCCTTTATTTCTGCCGGGGAAACGGAAGAATCTACGCTTGATGGTTGAGTCGTTAACTTTTCCTGGTATCGCCCCGCTAAAATGGCCAGCCCAACCGCGACCAAGTGTTTGCAATAACCACCACTTTGGTAAGGACAGGTACAGGTCAACTCTGGTTGAGAACCACTCAGGTCAATCACCTGACGGTAGGGGTGGCTACCGATCACCTCTGCTTGGTATACTTCTCCTTCTTTTACTACGTTTTTCCATCGACCTTGGGCATAGTAATCTTCTCCACGTTCAAAGCTTCCAGCCGTACTATGTTTACGTAGCCAATCTTCCGTTAAATCCATTAGTCTATGCTTTCCTGCCTAAATTTAACCACAGATTTCGTCCTAAAAAGCTATCTTGGTTAGGTTCTATGAAAAAGATTGGGCTCATTAAGTTGATATCATTGTTTTCCATTCTTCTTGGGATGGGAATGAACACCGTGTCCGCTCAGTGGACCTTGATGGTGAAGAATTACCTTTTGCCAGGGAGCAATATTCGTGTATATCTGGGTTACCAGTCGGCCACAGATTCTGAAAGGGAATTTTTGGCCAACATAAGCTTTCGGCCTGAAGATGAGTCTCGGGTATTTTTAAGTAAGGAGGTACGCCTATTGGCACAAGGCTCGGATACATTTTTTTTAGACCTCAACCTTCCTCCAGGAAAATATGTGGTGGAGGCTGACATCGTGAACCAGGCACTAGATGTCTATGAAAGCCTTCGCCTGCCAGCCCCCATTCAAATTAGTCGAGCTGGAAAAATTCAAGTCTCTGACATATTTCTTGTTGCGCCTACCCAACTTGATAGCCTTTTTCGCTATCCTTTACTAGACGATGGGATAGAATTTGATCAGCAGAAACTATACTACGCCATGCAGCTAAAGGCTTCAAAGTCGAACAATTTGAGTGTGCGGGCCATCCTTTACGAGGACGCCATTAGTGACCAGACCTCGGAGCATACAGCTTACACTTCCGTACATCAATCCAATGTAGTGGTACCAGTATCTGTCAGTCGTCCAAGCCTGTTCGTGGACTCACTGGATCTCACTCAGTACCCTGGTGGAGAATATCTGATTCAGATTCTCGTCTATGAGGACGATAACTTTGTGCTCGATAAAAAAACCCGTTTTGTAAAAGGGGGAGATATAGAACAACGCATTTTCTCTGATTTGGACAATTCCATTCGCATGATGCGATACATGGTACCCGCTGATCAACTAGAAGAATTGCTTCAACTGTCAGATATTCAGGTGAAGAAAGTGGAATTTAGAAAAATTTGGAATCTGCTATACGAAGAGCAGTCTTCAGAGAAAATGGAGGCATATTTTGAGAGAATTTATGAAGCAAACGAAAGGTTTGGGAATTCCTCAGTGGAAGGTTGGCAAAGTGACCGGGGTAAAATTTATATTAAGTATGGAGAGCCTAAGGTACAGAAGGTGAATATTCGAGGGGAGGAATATCTTAGGTGGGTCTATTCACGATGGTCTTTGAGCTTTTTATTCTCTCTTCGCAACCAGACCTACGTTTTGGTCGAATAATGATCACCTTGGCGATGCTTTAGGCCAGAAACAAGAATTTGTACATTGGAAGAATTATTTAAGGCATACCTAAAGAAATATTTTCCCATTGAAAGCTTATTCTCTCGGCGTCCTGAGAAGGAGACTGAGCTTGCTTTCAATCAATACCGAATGGACCGCAGCATGCGCTGGGTCATGCAAGCATTAAAGCTTACTCCTTGGCTGTGTTTGGTCGCTTTTGGGTTCACCTTTGGGGTGATCTTGATGAGTGAAACTGAACTCTTACCGAGCGTCAGCATTTGGTACCAATCCTACGAAAGCTGGATTACGGCCTTCAATATTGTCGCAATCAGTGGATTGATTGGATACGGAACCAATTTCATCGCTATTCGCATGCTGTTTAGGCCCGTAGTCAAGCGCCCTATTTGGGGACAAGGGTTGATCCCTGCTCAAAAGGATCGCATCATTTATACGTTGGCCCAGGGAATGCACAAGCACATTTTGAGCCAGGACTTGATCAGAAAGCGAGTAGAAGAAACGGGGTTAGTCCGTAGGGTCAATGATTTGATGATGGACGGAGGAATGGGATTGGTTCAGGACACGAAATTACGCGATGAACTGAAGCATTTCCTACATGGAATCATGAAGGAGTGGGCCCAGCGACCCCAAGTCCGGAAGCAAGTAGTAGAAATTCTAGATAGCCACTTAGAAGAAAAAGTAGGGGAGAGTGATTTTGGTAGCTTCATCTTTCAGACCTACAAGCGATTCAATAAGGACCAATACGAGGAAACCATCTTGAAAATTACCGATGAGTTGCCCCAGGTTGCCATGAAAGTAATAGGTCGCCTTGAAGATGAGCTCGATACGGTAGCTGCCTACTTGAGAATGAACAAAGAGATGACTCAGGAGCAGATCATGCGAATTTTCATTGATTTGCTCAACCGCATCGACATCACCGATCTGTTGGCAAAGCAGATGGCTCACTTTGATGAAGCTCGATTGGAAAAAATGATTTGGGAAGCTACCAATGAGCAATTGCTATACATCCAGTACCTAGGTACGGTTTTAGGAATATTAGGAGGTTTGCTGATTTGGCGCCCTGCTATTATGGGACCAGCGTTTGCCTTAATTTTCCTCATTCTTTTTGGCCTAGATAAACTGCTATATCGCCTACAGTCCCGGCGAAAAGCTGAGGTAGTCGACACTCTCCCTGATGACGCAGATAGCCCCAATCCTGGCTCCTTGGCAAAAGCAGAGAAGAAAGCTAGTTCAGTTTAAGTAGATTAATCCCACTTCCTTCCTTCATTGATGGCCTCTTTGCGCTTGAAGGCAGCTTCTAAGTCTACATTGAAGCGATTGGCTAACTCTAGCAAATAGCTGAGTATGTCTGCTAATTCGTAGGCCAGTTCGTCGGGATTGTTTGACTTCCCTGGTTCTTGAAATAGTTTTTTGCGATTCCTAATCGCTTTGGCCAATTCGCCTACTTCTTCTGTGAAAAGAAGAAAGGTTTCTAAGTCATTGGCCTGAGTCCAACCCCGCTCAATCACCAATTCTTTCAAATAGATTTGTAGCTGCGGAAGGGTAGGGGATTCTGGGAGTTGAGGCATAATGATTGACTTTAGCGGCTGATTGGGTATTGGTATTTCGAGCCCAAAAGGTGGATTTTTGGTTCTGACAAGCAGATTTTTTGAGGAATAGTGGGCTATTTCGAGAAAACTCGACGCAGCCAGACTCCTACTTGGAGCCCTTGATCCCAAGGGATCTTGGCAAGACAAGTTTCGGCCGTAAACCCAATATTCGAGCAGCTTCTTAGGAACCTGCGTAGAAGAACCTGTTGTAGAAAGGGCCGATCATGACTATGAAAATAAGTAAATACAAAACTTGCCCTGGACCTCTTTCTATTGAATTAGAGCCACCCATCTTTGGACGAAGTCTCGATAATCATAGTTAATATATAGGTCTTTCTAAAGTAAGGGCTGAAGGACTTTCCAGAGATTATTGGCAACGATTTCTTGTCCCTGGGGAGTAGGATGAATGCCATCCTCTTGGTTCAGGCTTGGAATGCCTGCCACGCCATCAAGGATAAAGGGTAGTAAATAGGTCTCTTCTGACTCTGCAACTTTGGCAAAGGTTTGTTGAAAAGCCTGGGTATAGGCTTGGCCCATATTGGGTGGGGCTAACATGCCACAAACAATGATCTGGATGTTTGGATATTTGTCTCTGGCCAATTGAACCATCTCAATCAAGTTAGCTTCAGTTTCTGCCGCCGGAATGCCTCGGAGCCCATCATTGCCACCTAATTCAATGACCAAAATGGAAATAGGCTGGCGCAATAACCAAGGTAAACGATTGACACCTGCTTCAGTGGTTTCTCCACTTAGACCTGCGTTGATTACTTCATAGGATAGCCCCAGAGAGTCAATTTTCTTTTTTATCAAAAAAGGAAATGCCTGCTCTAAGGTCAGGCCATATCCTGCACTGATGCTGTTGCCTAGTACTAAAATGTTGGCTTGTGATGAGGATTTTTGGGGAGTGCCAGGCTGGGCCTTCTCTTCTGGAGCGGGAACAGCATGGCTTGCGGTATTTGATTCCGAACTCTGATTTTCTTCACTTGAACCACATCCCAGAAGGCTCGCTGTGAGGAAAAAGATAAACGTGTAAAAAGTGACACGCAGCGAAGTTGATCTCATAAACGCAAAATAGAGAGAATTTGGATCAAGGTTTAGAAATTTGAAGAGAGTGGGTCTTGAATTGCTGCGGGGAAATAGGAATCTTAACAAAGAATGTGGTGCCTGATCCGAGAATGGACTCGCACCAAATGTCTCCTCCGTGGTTTCGGACAATCTTTTGTGCCAAGGCGAGACCTAAGCCGGTGCCATCATATTCATCCCTGCTGTGAAGGCGCTGAAATATTTGGAAAATCCTTTCCTGCTTTTGGGGAGCTATGCCAATCCCATTGTCCTTAAGGCTGATTACGTGATAGCTACCTTGCTTAACACTCCTCACCTCAAGAATTGGGGGTCGATCGGGATGGTGAAACTTGATTCCATTTGAAATCAGGTTTTGGAACAAGAGGTAAACATCGGTCGGACGGCCATATACCAATGGGAGGGGACCTCTTTTTAGAGTGGCTCCACTCTCTTGGATATGCGAGTCAAGGTTTTTTTCAACTTCATCCAAAACAGTCTCCAAGTCAATGAGCTTAGGCTCTCCCTTAGATTTGCCGAGGCGACTATATTCCAGCATGTCGGTCATAAGAGCTTGAAGACGTCGTGCTCCTTCATTAGCAAAGGACAGAAACTCCCTACCTGCCTCCTCCAGCTGGGGGGCATGGCGTCGATCTAAGAGTTGGAGGTAACTGATAATGGTCCTTAGAGGCTCTCTGAGGTCGTGGGACACGGCGTAGGTAAGCTGTTTCAGCTCATCGTTGCTTTGCAGCAGTTGCTGGTTTTGGGTTTGTATTTCTAAAGCTTGAGACTCAAGCAGCTGGTTCTTCTTTTTTATTTCTCTGGTTTGTTGTCGCAACATTTCATTGCGCTCCATGATTTCTTGGTTGCTGCTTTCAAGTAAAGCTTGAGCCCGCCTTTTGCTTCGATAGCGCCCATACAAGGAGGCTAGAGCAATCACCAATAGAGCCAAGGCAAGGATTAGAATCAGGTTGTTGGTTTGCTGTGCTTTGCGTTTCTCTTTTAAGGCGACGACCTCCTTTTGCACTTCATCCATCTCAAACTTAGCCTGGAGTTCTTTGATCCTGGTGGAACTGACCTCTTCATAACGCTCTTGCCGAAGCTCAGCAAAGCGCTGGTGGTAAAACAAGGCCCTTTCGTGGTTGCCTAATTGTTGGTAACAGGTCGTAAGCTGCAAATAGATATCCTCTGCCGATTGCTTCGCATTGAACTGCTCAGCCAGGGTTAAACTCTCAATATATAAGTCGATGGCAGCCGAGACGTTTCCCATTTTCAAGAACACGTCAGCCCGCTGTTTGAGCAATACTTGCATCGAAGGTTTAAGCCCCTGAGATTCAGCCAGCTGAAGGGCTTCAAGGTAGTATCGCTGTGCTTCTTGATATTTACCTTGTTCAGCTAAGACGTTGTGAATGTTGCCCAAGGTAGAAATCAAGCTGCTGGGGTTATTTGGAGCTTGGCGGCTTAGTTCTAAGGCCTTTTGGTAATAGGTCAGGGCCTTTTCATGATCTTCGATGGATTCATATACTCCCCCTAGGTTTTTGTTGACCGTCATCTGGAGGGAGGTATTATTTAAGAGGGTAGACTGATCTAAGGCTCTTTCAAGTGCTCGTATGGCCAAAGAAGGGCGATCCAGTTTGGTTTGCAGGGTGCCCACGTTTATCAGGGTATATGTAGCTCTAAGCTGATCCTCTTGTTTTTCCCACCAGTTCATGGCTTGGGTGAGATAATCAAGGGCTTTTTCGTATTGGCCTGTCCTGAGATACAAGACCCCAAGAGAGTTAATCAGGTGAGCAGTTAAAGAAGCTTCACCTGCCTCCTTTGCTTCCTTAAGACCAATTTCGAAGTATTTGGTGGCAAGGATTTCTTGCCCTGAAAACACTTCGGCTCGACCCAATAAGTCGCAAGCAATGATCCTGAACTTGCTAAATTCTTTGCCTTGGGCTTCACGGTATACTTCAAGAGCCAGCCGTTGACCTGCAGCAATTGAATCCCGTAAGTAGCTTTCTGCCAATTTTAGGGTGGATTGATACTTATCCTCTTTCCCTTTGGCTCGAAGGTATTCAGCTCTGAGCGAGTCGCGAGGGACTTGGGCAAATGAACCGGAAACAAGAACGGTAAGGATTAGCAGGGAAAATGAGCTACGAAAAATCATGTATGGTCAGGTAGATCTGTGCAGGCCTAAGATAAGGATATTAGCAGCAATATGCACCAAAAAGACCGCTAAAGCTTATGGGGTTAGATGTCAATAGTCGATTTTTTGAAATGTCCAATGCTAACAATGCTACATACATATTAAGTAACCGTTTTACGTTTAGTCGAAAAAAAATAAAAAAATAAATTTTTACTTCTGGTATTCGGACA
Source organism: uncultured Bacteroidia bacterium (assembly GCA_964521065.1). Taxonomy (GTDB): domain Bacteria; phylum Bacteroidota; class Bacteroidia; order J057; family J057; genus CAYVAP01. The sequence goes on from CAZFPQ010000021.1 coordinate 42,056, forward strand.
AATGTTACATTCTGTTTTGGAAAAAGTGTGTAGGGTTAAATTGTTGCATATCAGTTTGTTATGATTGGTTAGGTATATGGAAAGTCATTTTTATGTAAAAAAAATTAAAGATAATAAAAATTTTATTTTTTGTTCTATTTGGGTAATGCTAATATTGGATTGTTGAAAATGGTCAGCAAATTATAAACTAATTAACCTTTACAGTTATGAAATATTCCTTCCAACTTATCGCAGCTTTGATCGTATTTGCTTCATCTCTAGGGGTTAACTCCTTAAAGGCTCAGCAGATCGAAGGCGATCCAGGATTTACATACGTTTTTACACCCATCTTTGATGAGAATGCCAATAATCCGCAGACGGTGGTAGACCGCATGCCAGGAGAATTGCTAAATGCTGTAAAGCCAGCAGTAGCTGTTGCTCCAAATCCTTCGGTAGATGAGGTTATGATGGTCTGGTACAACCAAATTGTAGGAACTTCTAAAGTAGAAGTATTGAACCTTAGGGGACAGGTTCAGGCCGTAGCCATGGTAGGAGAAGATAGCAAACGAGCAGGTCGTGTTCAGTTTGACGTATCTGCCTATGGCTCAGGGGTATACTTCGTAAGGCTTACCAGCGGAATCTATACTTCAGTGAAGAAAATTGTGGTGAATTAAAGCCTTTTCCTACATACAAAGAGCTCTCACACTCCGAGGGTCTGTACCAGCTGGTATGGGCCCTCAACTGTATTAGAAGGAAGATAAAAAATCAAAATGTTCTCTAACAGGATGGGATCATAGGTTAATAGATGGGTATTAGATTGGAATTACTTAATGAGCTGACTGTTCGTAATATATCAAAAAATACAATTTGTTACTAATCTCGTTTATTTCATCTGTTTGATTATGTTGAACGATTATTCAATTTTTGAATCACTACCTCAAGGCATGCCTGTGGAGCTGCCATAGCCATAAAATTAGCTGGTGAGATTAGTTGTTAAGAAAAGGGAGGGCTGGAACTATTTACAATCCATACTTATCCATGCGGCGATACAAGGCAGCACGGGTAATGCCAAGGTCGCGAGCAGCTTGACTGATGTTTCCCTGATGGTGGGTGATAGCCCTGCGAATGAGGATTTTTTCCATCTCAGCGAGATTGAATCCATCCATTGCTAGCTTGTCCTCACCTTCATAATCTCGTTCTTCAATATGGAAGCGGAAGTCAGAGGGTTGTAGCACCTTCCCCTCGCTGAGTATCACGGCTCTTTCTACGGCATGCCTAAGCTCCCTAATGTTTCCGGGCCAAGAATACTTTTGTAGCTTCTTAAGGGTGTTTGCGGCTATTCTGAGACTGGGCTTTTGATATTTTTTCGCATATAGTCGCAGAAAATGATCTGTGAGAAGCGGGATGTCTTCTTGACGCTCCCGCAAAGGGGGCAAATGAATCTCGACGGTGTTGATTCGATAAAGAAGATCTTGACGAAACCGTTGGTCTTTGACCATGTCATAGAGGGGGAGGTTGGTGGCACAGACCAGCCTAATATCTACTTCTATGGGCTTGTGGGTACCTACCCTAGTTACCTGCCGATTTTGCAAAGCGGTCAGGAGCTTGGCCTGTAAAGGTGGAGATAAGTTGCCTATTTCATCTAGGAAGAGGGTTCCTCCTGAAGCGACCTCAAAACGACCTGCCCTATCTTCGCGCGCATCTGTGAAGGCACCTTTCTTATGGCCAAAAAGTTCACTCTCAAATAGGGTCGCTGTAATTGCTCCAAGGTCTACGTTGATAAAGACTTCTTCATTTCTTCGAGACTTTCTGTGTATCTCCCTGGCAATGAGTTCTTTGCCAGTGCCATTTTCGCCAAGAATTAGAACGTTGGCATCGGTCTGTGCTACCTTATCTATCGTAGCATAAATGGCTTGCATGGCTTCACTCTGCCCGATGATGAGCGGACCACTTCGCTGATCTTCATCTTCACTCATGATCCGCTGCCGACTTTGTAGCTGGGAAAGCTCCCGCTTGGACTGGCTGAGGAGGTAGACTGCCCTCACGGTGGCCAGTAGTTTCTCATTTTGCCAAGGTTTGCTCACAAAATCTGTCGCTCCCTCCTTCATGGCCTTGACTGCCATGTCAATATGGCCATAGGCGGTGATCATGATGACGGGGGTCTCTGGGCTACTTTCAGCAATGCGGTTCATCC